>JAYUYQ010000073.1:0-16477 GCA_043752435.1 Betaproteobacteria bacterium | reverse complement strand
GCTGCTTGCCGGCGTGGACGGCGTGGAAACCTTGCGTCATCCGGCCCTCGCCACGAAACTGTCATAATTCCGCGTTATAACTCGCCCTCTAACGCTTTTAGCGCTTTTTAGAGATCAGCCACCTTCTTCGCCGAAAGAGCTCGCCATGCCGGACCATACTTTGAAACAGTTTGATACTGAGCTGGAAGAAATCCGCTCCAAAGTGCTGCAGATGGGCGGCCTCGTCGAGGAGCAGATCATCCGCGCGCTGGAAGCCTTGACCACTGGCAACCTGACGCTGGCCGCTCAGGTCATGGAAAACGATCACCGGGTCAATGCACTGGAAGTGGCCATTGACGAGGAGTGCAGCACAGTCATCGCCCGCCGTCAGCCGGCAGCCAAGGATCTGCGGATGGTGATGGCCGTGGTCAAAACCATCACCGACCTCGAACGCATCGGTGATGAAGCGGCGAAAATCGCCCGCATGACCCAGTCCATTTACCAAAGCGATCGTCCGACAGTGCCGCGCGTCACTGAAATCCAGCATGTCGCCGATATTGCGCTGGGCATGCTGCGCAACGCACTGGATGCCTTTGCCCGGCTCGACTTGACGGTGGCCGCCAAAGTCGTCCGGCAGGACGAACAGGTCGACAAGGCTTTTGTCAGCATCCTGCGGCAATTGATCACGTTCATGATGGAAGATCCCCGGACGATCTCGCATGCCATCGAAATTCTGTTCATCGCCAAGGCCATCGAGCGCATCGGCGATCACTCCAAGAACATGTCCGAATATGTGGTTTATCTGGTCAAGGGCAAGGACGTGCGCCACACCAGCGTCGAGAACTTCGAACGCGAAGCACTCGGCTGATCCGCCTGCTGCAACCCCAGCTTCTGCTCACTGGTGCGTGGTACACTCGTTCGCGAGTCACGGAGCGGACAAGGACTCATGCGGATCATGCAGGCGGCGATGAAATCAGGAGCACTCCGGGGTGGCTGATCAGTCCATCATCGTCGCCGTTGACCTAGGCTCCAATTCGTTTCACTGCCAGATCGCCCGCGTTGCCGGCGAGCAGTTTTTTCCGCTGGATTCTCTGCGCGAGCCGGTGCGCCTTGGCGCCGGGCTGGGCAAGGACAAAAAACTCGATGAAGAATCGCAGGAACGCGCGCTGGCCTGCCTGGCGCGCTTCGGCGAACGCCTGCGCGGCCTCGACCGGCACGCGGTGCGCGCCATCGGCACCAACACGCTGCGCGTTGCCAAAAACGCCAAACCGTTCCTGAGAAAGGCGCGCACAGCGCTGGGTTTTCCGATTGAGGTGGTCGCCGGGCACGAAGAGGCGCGGCTTATCTACCTCGGGGTGTCGCACAGCCTGCCGTCCTCTCGCGAAAAACGCCTGGTGGTCGACATCGGCGGCGGATCCACCGAATGCATCATCGGCACCGGTTACAAGCCGCTGCGGCTGGAAAGCCTGTTCATGGGCTGCGTCTCATACAGCCTGCGTTATTTCCGTGACGGCCGCATCAGCAAATCCGCATTCAAGGCGGCGGAACTCGCTGCACGCGCCGAGCTTCAGCCCATCGTCAGCGGCTTTTTACGCGGCAACTGGAAACACGCCGTGGGTTCGTCAGGCACCATCCGCGCCCTCGCCGAAATTCTCCAGTTGTGCGGCTACACCGACGGCCCGGTCACGCTGGACGGGCTCGACCGGCTGCGCAGCCAGCTGATCAAAGACGGCGACATCACACGCAGTGAGCTGCCCGGCCTGCGCCCCGACCGCCAGCCGGTGCTCGCAGGCGGGCTGGCCATTTTGCACGCGGTCTTTCACGAACTCCGCATCGAAACCATGGCGCCGGCCACGGGCGCGATGCGCCAGGGCATCCTCTACGACATGCTCGGCCGCTTTCACAACCACGACATGCGCGATGTCACCGTCGCGCAGTTCATGCGCCGCTACCACGTCGATGTGCAGCAGGCGCGGCGTGTGGGGTCCCATGCCGCCGCACTGTATGAAAAACTCGCCGGCAACGCCGTTGATGGCGATGCGGCACGCCTGCTGGGCTGGGCTGCCAAAATGCACGAAATCGGCATTCCCGTGGCTTACAGCGGTTACCACAAGCACTCGGCCTACATCATCAGTAATGCCGACATGCCGGGTTTCTCGCGCGAGGAACAGCAGCAGCTTTCGGCGCTGGTGTTGCGCCACCGCCGGTCGCTGAAGAAATCCCTGGAAGATGTGCCTGAAGAAATCGACCGGGCGGCGGTGCTGGCGCTGCGGCTGGCGGTGGTGTTGTGCCGGGCACGACGCGACACCCGCTTCCCGCCGCTGGACATCAAGCTGCAGGCAGAACGTGTGCGGCTGGCTTTTGATGCCGCCTGGCTGGAAACCAATCCGCTGACGGCGACGGCGCTGCGGGAAGAAGTCGAAGAGTGGGCGCGCATTGGCGAGGAACTGAAAATCCCCGGGCTTGACGATATCGTACTGGCGCAAGAGCCAGCGTTCGTCGAATAAGGGAAGCCGCTGCTCAGCTTGGCAATCGCGCCGCCCTGAGATTCCCTGGGAATAGAGATCTACAAAATTCCGGGGGTCATCACGGCCTTCACCCGCACGCCATCAGCGTCTTGCGCCAGCCACCAGATCGCGCCTTTTTTCAGATTCCACGCCGTCGCCTCTCCGGTCAGCGCCAGTGCAGCGACTGCACCCAGCGTCGGCTGGTGACCGACAACCATCACGGTACCGGCGCCATCGGGCCAGCCGGCCGCTTGGAGCACGCCTTGTGGCGTGGCCGCAGTCGACACGGCTTTGTCGATGATGACTTTTTCAGTGAACTCCGCCGCGGTCTCGCGGGCGCGCGTCGCCGGACTGACCAGGACCCTGCAATCCGCAGGCAGACGGGCTGCCAGCCACGCCGCCATTTTCTGCGCCTGTTTGCGGCCTTTGGCGGTCAGCTGCCGCGTCTCGTCCGGCACGCCGTCTTCCGCGTCCGCATGCCGCCACAAAATCAGATCCATGCCCGTTCCGCCCGCCTCACTGTTCGCTTCGCTTTTCGCCACACTGCTCGTCTCATCAAGCCAGCAACTCACCTCACGCCTGCCAGGGCCGGCGAATAGCGCGAAACCTGCGCCATGCCATTTGCAAGGTCTCGCGCTCGACGGCAGCCCGTGCCTCACACCAGCCGATGACGATGCCGGTTGCAGCAATGACTTCGCGGTCATCCCCCGCCGCTGCACTGAGCAAGGGCTTCACGGCCGCTGCGTCATTGATGCGACCCAGTATATCCTGCAGTTGCGCAAGCCGGTCGCGCAGTGTCGCCATGCTGCGTCCGGGAAACAGTGTCGAAAAAAATTCCACCGCATAGCGCAATTGTTTGACCGCAATGCGCAGGCGGTGCAATTCGGCAGATGTGCGCCGCTCGAGATGGCGGCCACGCTTGAGCACGCGCGCATGGCGCGCCGTGAGTATCTGCACTGCGCAAGCGCGCGCCGGCTGCCGCCACGCCGCACTTTCGCCCTCATTGTTGTCATCATTGCCAAGGGCCGCCAGCCAACCACCCAATGCAAGCAGGGAGGTATTGTAATTCATTGATTTTATTGTTTTTTTTATCTTCGCACGAGCGGACTGGCGGCCCTTCCGGCAAACCGCCTCAACGGCTTCTGCAGCCCCATGCGCAGTCAGTGCCGGGCGCACCATGGGTAAAGTTTCAGTGACAAACACATCCCAATCGCGCGCCGGTCCCAGAGTGCCGGCAATCGCCCGCAGCGCAGCCGCCTGTGGCGCAGCCGCATCGCCGAGCACATCGCGAAACAGGCTGAAGGCAGACCGCAACCGGCGGATGCCGACGCGCATCTGGTGCAGATATTCAGGATCCTGCGAGTTTGTAACACCCTGTTCGTTGGCATGCACCTGGGCCAGCGCTACGGAGGCGATCTCGATAAAACACTGGCCGGCTGTCATCTCCCGCGCCAGTGCCACCGGGGCCGCCTTCACCGGCGATGCGCTTGCACCGCGAAACAGCAGATAACCGCGCTCGGCCTTGGAGCGGTGCTCCGGCGCCAGCGGCATGGTTTGCGCGAGTTGTTGTGCCAGTTCGAACAATGCGCTGACCGGCCCGCTTTTCAGTTCCAGTTCGATCTCGCAGACCGGGTCGCGACGGCGCCCGCTGCGAATGACGCCACGATCGATCGCCGCCTCGATCAGTACGCCCGGCGCGGGTTCGAGCACACGCAGGGTGCGCGTGATTTCGGTGTACAGCACCGGCACCAGCGACTCCGCCACTTTCCGCGAACGCAGGATTTTGGTGACTGGATGCCGCGGCAGCACTGACATATCGGGATGCCGGTCCCGCAGCACGCTCTCGATCTCCAGCCGCTGATGCACGCCGGAAGTCACCGACCCACCGCCCTTCACCGCCTGCACCCAGCGCCGTCCCTCACGGCGCACGCGCAGCGCGATGCCCCGTTGCTGCAATTCCAGCGCCGGCGTATCGAAATAGGTCGCGGCCAATTTGCGCGTGACTGAACCGCGCGCCGACTGCAGCAGCGGCAGTGCCAGCACTTCGCGCAACCGCGCCGGCAGAATACGCAGCTTGAGTTCGATTTCAGCATCAGTCGTGGTCTCGCCGGAGGGGCGCCGGCCGCTGCCGTCCCGGGTCATGCGCCGGGCTTGCGGGCGAGCAGGTCCAGCACCAGATCCTGGGCGATGACCGGCTTCGCGCGACCCGGCACACGACAAACGTACTGGCCATCCTCGCCCATCAGCCACGCCTGCGTGTTGTCTTCAAGATACGGCAGCAGGCCTTCGGCGATGACACGCTGCTTGAGCTCCGCATCAAGGATCGGGAAACAGACTTCGACACGGCCAAAGAAATTACGGTCCATCCAGTCCGCGCTCGACAGGTAGACGTCATCGGCGCCGTCGTTATGGAAATGGAACACGCGGGTGTGTTCGAGAAAGCGGCCGATGATCGAGCGCACACGGATATTTTCCGACATGCCGGGAACACCTGGTCGCAGCGCGCACACCCCGCGCACAATGAGGTCGATCTGCACCCCCGCCTTGGAGGCTTCATACAGCGCGCTGACCACCTCCGGCTCGAGCAGGGCGTTCATCTTGGCAATGATCTGCCCCTTGCGTCCAGCTTTGGCGATCGCCATTTCATTCTCGATCGACCGGATCATTTCCTTGTGCAGCGTAAACGGCGACTGGCGCAAATGGCGCAGTTTGGTGGCGCGACCCAGTCCGGTCAGCTGCATGAAGATGTCGGCAACGTCGTTGCCGATCTCCTCGTTGCAGGTGAACAGGCCGAAATCCGTGTAGAGGCGCGCAGTGCGCGGATGATAGTTGCCGGTCGACAGGTGCACATAGCGGTGCAGGCCATCGCCCTCGCGGCGCACCACCAACAGCATCTTGGCATGGGTCTTATGGCCGACAACACCGTAGACCACATGCGCGCCAACTTCTTCCAGGCGCTGCGCCCAGTTGATGTTCGCCTCCTCGTCGAAACGCGCCATCAGTTCGAGCACCACGGTGACTTCCTTGCCGCTGCGCGCGGCGCTGATCAGCACGTCCATCAGCTCCGATTCGGCACCCGTGCGGTACACCGTCATTTTGATCGCTGCCACCGCCGGATCGCGCGCCGCCTGCTGCAGGAACACGATCACCGGCTGGAACGACTGGAACGGGTGATGCAGCAGCACGTCGCGGGCACGGATGGCACCGAACATGTCGCCCGGCTGGTCGATCCGCTGCGGCAGGCCCGGCCGGAACTGCGGAAATTTCAGGTCAGGGCGATCGACCCCGTCCGGAACGCTGATCACGCGCGCCAGATTCACCGGACCGTCAACGCGATACATATCTTCGTCGTCAAGTTTGAACTGTCGCAGCAGAAATTCGGAAATATGCTGAGAACAATTGTCGGTCACTTCCAGCCGCACTTCGTCGCCGAAATGGCGGTGCGGCAACTCACCGCGCAACGCCGTGCGCAGATCCTTGACCTCTTCCTCATCGACGAAGAGCTCGCTGTTGCGCGTCAGCCGGAACTGGTAACAGCCCAGCACCTTCATGCCGGTAAAGAGTTCGCCGACATGCTCATGCAGGATCGACGACAAAAACACGAAATCGTACTCGACGCCCGCAATATCCTGCGGCAGCCGGATCACCCGCGGCAGCACTCGCGGCGCCTGCACGATGGCAATACCGGAATTGCGGCCAAAAGCATCCTTGCCCTCAAGCTCGACGGCAAAATTCAGGCTTTTGTTGAGCACGCGCGGGAAGGGATGCGCCGGATCAAGGCCGATCGGCGTCAACACCGGCATCACTTCGCGGCGGAAATAGCCCTTGATCCAGTCAGACTGCTGCGGCGTGAAACTTCTGCGGCGTAGAAAACGGATGCCCTGCTGCTCCAGCCCGGGCAGTATTTCCTCATTCAGCAGCTGGTATTGGCGCGCAACCAGTTCATGCGCCTCGCTGGCCACCTGCCGGAAGACCTGGTCAGCGCGCAGATGCTCGGGATAAACCGGCGCCAAGCCCGCTTCAATTTCGGCCTGCAGTCCGGCCACACGAACCTCGAAAAACTCGTCGAGATTGCTGCTGACAATACACAGGAAACGCAGGCGCTCAAGCAGCGGATGCGTACGGTTTTCAGCCTGTGCCAGCACGCGTCGGTTGAACGACAACAGACCCAGTTCACGATTGAGATAGAACTCCGGCGCAAAACCGGCTTTGCCGGGCGCACGCCGGGGGCGGCGGGTAGCGGCGTTCATCTGAAGCGGGGTCCGGGCAGGCCGCAGTGCGGCAGTTCGCTACCGGGGCGGCGGCACGTAACCGGCCGCGGCATCCGCACCGCCGCCGAAGAAATGCTGTTCCATTTGCTGCGCAAGATAATCACGGGCTTTTTTGTCCGCCAGGTTGAGGCGGTTCTCGTTGACCAGCATTTTTTGCTGCTCCAGCCACTGCTTCCAGGCTTCCTTCGACACACTATCGAATATACGTTTGCCCAGCGCGCCGGGATACGGCGGAAAATCAAGGCCTTCGGCCTCGCGTTTGAGTTTTACGCACTCTACCTGGCGTGCCATGTCATCTCTCCACAATAAGACATAAATGTTAACGAATTGTGACAATACCCCGTGTGCGGCAGATCACTTACAGTTTTGCCCGGAGTTTTTTGATCAGCACCACCGAGCGCCGCTGGTAGTTGTACAGCTCTTTCTTTTTCTGCGGCAGCGCGCTGACATCGGTCTCGATAAAACCGCGTTCGACGAACCAGTGTTCGGCGCGCGTGGTCAGCACAAACAATTGCTTCAGCCGCAGTCCGCGCGCGCGTTTCTCGATCGCCGCCAACAACCGTTCGCCGGCGCCCCGGCCGCGAAATTCCGGATGCACCGCAAGTCCGGCCAGCTCTCCGGACCGTTCATCCGAAAACGGATACAACCCTGCGCAGCCGATGATCAGCCGATCATGTTCCAGCACCCAGAAGCGGTCAATCTCCATTTCCAGCAAATCGCGGTTGCGCTTGACCAGGATGCCTTCGTCCTCCAACGGTTCAATCAGGCCGAGAATGCCGCCGATGTCCTCGATTTTTGCGTGGCGCAGCGTTTCCAGCGGGTCTGGTGTCACCAGCGTGCCGACGCCTTTGTGCGTGAACAACTCCAGCAGCAGGCTGTCATCAAGATGTCCGGAGATCAAGTGCGACCGCCCCACACCCTGCTCGCAGGCGCGCACTGCCGCCGGCAGATAAGTCTGCATCTCTTCCGGCGCGACCCGCCCTCGCGTCAGCAGGCTCCGCGCCTCGCGCACGGTCAGTTCGCGCAGCAGTTCGCCGCGACGCCCGGTGACGCCGACAGATTCCATCAGGAAAATCAGCTTGTCCGCTTTCAATGCCACCGCGGTTGCTGCAGCGACGTCGCCCAATGCCAGGTTGAACACTTCGCCGGTTGGTGAGTAACCCAGTGGCGAAATGACCACCAGCTCATCGTCTTTCAGCCGGCGCTCGATCGCTACAACATCTATCTTGCGAACTTCACCGGTATGCAGCAGATCCACACCATCAACGACACCGATCGGCCGCGCAGTGACAAAATTGCCGCTGGCCACACGGATATCGGCACCCGCCATCGGCGAATTGGGCAAGCCCATCGACAACAAAGCCTCGATCTGCACCCGCAGCGTGCCTGCCACTTCCATCGCCGCTTCCAGCGCCGCGGCATCGGTAATGCGCAGCTTCTCGGCAAAACGGCTGCGGATTTTCTGCGTTTTCAGTTTGGCTTCGATCTGACGCCGCGAGCCGTGCACCAGCACCAGCTTGACGCCCAGTGCGGCGAGCAGGTTCAGGTCATGGGTCAGATGGAAAAACCGGCCATCAGCCACCACTTCGCCGCCAAAGGCGATGACGAACACTTTGCCGCGGAAGGCGTGGATATAAGGCGCGACCGACTGGAACCAGTCGATAAAACGATCCTGCGCCGACAGGCGTGGCCGCGTGCCGGCAGGCACTTTCTGCGCTTCCTGGGCGGCGGGCACTTTTTTGTTTGCGGTGGAAATGGCGATTTCCTTTCTGCTGCAGATTGAGCCTGTTGAAATTGATGGTATGCGAGAACCCGTTGCGGCGAAAGCCGCCGCGCTAGAAATCCCCCCACAGGGTCTGCATCGCCGCCAGCAGGGCCACCGCTGCGGTTTCGGTGCGCAACACGCGCGGCCCCAGCCGCAATGGCCGGAATCCGGCACGCCCGGCGTCATCCGCCTCCACTGCGGTCAGTCCGCCTTCGGGGCCAGCCAGCACCGTCACCACGCCGGAAGGTCGCGACAATTCACGCAAGCTTGTAGCGGCACCCGGAGCCAGCAGCAGGCGCAGGCCATCCGCAGCCGCCGGCTGTTCCAGCCAGTCACGCAGCGACAGCAACGGGCGCACTTCAGGCATGTGATTGCGGCCGCACTGCTCGCAGGCAGCGGCCACCACGCCCTGCCAGTGCAACACGCGTTTTGCGGCGCGCTCGCCGGACAGGCGAACGACGCAACGCTCACTCAACAGCGGCTGCACCGCGCTCACGCCCAGCTCGACCGCCTTTTGTATCGTGTAATCCATGCGCTCACCGCTGGACACCGCCTGCGCCAACGTCACCTGCAGCGGCGACTCGCGATCCTCCCTGCGGCTGCTGTTGACCCGTACGCTCACCGCGCCGCGCGCAATAGTTGTGATCACCGCGTCATGCACGGTGCCGCGCCCGTCGAACAGCAGCACTGGGTTGCCGGGTACAAGGCGCAGCACATGCGCTACATGGTGCGCTTTGACGGCAGACAGCCGGCACTCGCCGTGATCCGGAATATCTTCCGGAAAATATATTCTAGTCAATGGGTTAGCCCCGATTTGCGAGCATCAAATTATGCCATAACAAGCTGCCGGAGGCTCGCGACCGGGAACGGTGTCGCACTGCACCCGGGGTATACAATTGCGCTTTTTCCGCAGCATCATCCGGTGTTCCGGCAGGGAGATTTCGTTTGCGTATCGTCATACTCGGCGCCGGGCAGGTCGGCAGCTCCGTCGCTGAAAACCTGGTTTCTGAAGCCAACGACATCACCGTCGTCGACACCGATGCCGCCCGCCTGCGTAAACTGCAGGATCGCCTTGACCTGCGCACCGTCGTCGGCAACGCAGGCCACCCGGAAGTCCTCGAACGCGCCGGCGCCCGCGATGCCGACATGATCCTTGCCGTCACCCAGAGCGACGAAACCAACCTGGTCGCCTGCAAACTGGCAGCGACCATGTTCAACATCCCGACCAAGATCGCACGCATCCGTGCCGCGAATTATCTGTCGCATCCGGAAATGTTCTCACCGGAAAACTTTTCAGTCGATACCGTGATCTGCCCCGAGCAGGTGCTCACCGATTACATCGCCAAGCTGATCGAGTTTCCCGAGTCTCTGCAGGTGCTGGAATTTGCAGAAGGCCGCGTCAGCCTGGTCGCAGTACGTGCTTTCCATGGCGGGCCACTGGTAGGCAAGGAACTGCAGACCATCCGCAAGCACCTGCCCAATCTCGATACACGGGTGGCTGCCATTTTCCGTCAGGACAGCCCAATCATCCCGGACGCCACCACGGTCATCGAAGCCGGCGATGAAGTGTTTTTCATCGCTGCTACCGAAAACATCCGCGGCATCATGCGCGAGTTGCGGCGCATGGACAAACCGGTCAAGCGGGTGATGATCGGCGGCGGCGGCAATATCGGCCGGCGCCTGGCCAAGGCCATCGAAGACCGCTACGAAGTCAAGATCATCGAATACAGCAAACCCGGCGCGGAACAACTCGCTGCCGAACTGAAGACCACGCTGGTTCTGGTCGGAGATGTGACCGACGAAGACCTGCTGCAAGCTGAGAACATCGGCGACATGGATGTGTACTGCGCACTGACCAACGACGACGAAAACAACATCATGTCCTCGCTGCTCGCCAAACGCATGGGTGTACGACGTGTCGTCGCACTCATCAACCGCAGTTCATACGTCAATCTGGTGCAGGCGGGGCAGATCGATATCGCGATATCCCCGGCACAGGCCACCATCGGCACGCTGCTCGCCCATGTGCGCCACGGCGACTGTGTCGCGGTGCACAGCCTGCGCCGCGGCGCAGCCGAAGCGCTGGAGCTGGTGGCCCACGGTGACGCTCAGTCGTCGAAAGTCGTCGGCCGCCGCATTGAAGAACTAAATCTGCCCCAAGGGGCCACTATCGGCGCTGTGGTCCGCCCCCCAAGGGCGGAAGCGGGCGGCAGAAAATCGGCCAACAAGCACCAAGTGCTGATTGCCCATCATGACACGGTTATCGAATCCGAAGATCATATCATCGTGTTCGCGCTCAACAAACGCATCGTGCCCAAAGTCGAAAAACTGTTCCAGGTCAACATCGGATTCCTTTGAACCCTGGCAACCGCTGAAACTGCATGTCCTGGTTACTCAACATTGCTCCAGTATCTGCGCTCATCGCCATGGCGATGAGCCTGACCCACCTGTTGCCCATCGGCGTATCGCTGGCGCTCGACGACGGCGCGGCACAGGCCCTCACGCTGTCGATGACGCTCAATTTTTCCGTCGGCGCAGTCATCTGGCTGCTTACACGACAGTACAAACGTGAACTCAGTCTGCGCGAAGGCATCCTGCTGGTGGTCACCGTGTGGTCAGGTGGTGCGTTGTTCGCGACTCTGCCGCTGATGCTGACGATTCCGCAGCTCTCCTTTATCGACGCCTACTTCGAAGCCATCTCCGGCTTGACGGCAACAGGCGCCACCGTGCTGGCCGGACTCGACCATCTGCCGCCCTCGATCAACGTCTGGCGCGCCGTCCTGCAGTGGCTGGGCGGCATGGGTGTGATCGTACTGGTGGTGGCCATTCTGCCGATGCTCGGCGTGGGTGGACGCCAGATCTCAAAGTCCGAGATTCCCGGGCCGATGAAAGACGAACAACTGACGCCGCGCATCACCCAGACCGCCAAGGGTTTATGGCTGATCTATGCCGTGCTGACACTGGTTTGTGGTTTTGCCTATTACATGGCCGGCATGTCTCCGCTCGATGCCATGATCCACAGTTTTACGACCATGTCATTGGGGGGGTTTTCATCCTATGACGCCAGTCTCGGGCATTTCAATTCGGCCACCGTGGAGCTGGTGGCGATCACCTTCATGATCATCGCCGGCATCAATTTCTCGACCCATTTCCTGGTCTGGCGCAGCAAAAGCCTGCGCGCCTACGCCCGCGATACCGAAGCGCGTTATTTCATGCTGGTGATTGTCGCCAGCGTCGCCGGCATTTCCATTCTGCTCTACGGTTCCGGCACCTATCCCGACTTCCCTACAGCGCTCCGTTACGCCGCCTTCAACATCATTTCCGTCGGCACCACCACCGGTTATGCCACGGCCGACTACAACCTGTGGCCGGTGTTCGCCCCGCTGTGGGTATTGTTCCTCGGCACTTTCCTGAGCTGCTCGGGTTCCGCCGGCGGCGGCATTAAGATGATGCGCGCGATGATTCTTTACCGGCAGGTGTATCGTGAGATTAAGAGCCTGGCCCATCCGCAGGCGGTCAGCCCGGTAAAAATCGCCGGTCAGGTGGTCGCTGATTCGGTGGTGTTTGCAGTACTCGGCTTTTTCTTCGTCTGGGTCGCGCTGCTGGTGACCATGACACTGATTCTGGGCTGGACGGGGCTGGATGCGATGACGGCGTTTTCAGCCGTAGTGGCCTCGCTGAACAACATCGGACCCGGCCTGCATCAGGTCGGGCCGGCAACCAATTTTTCCGTACTGACCGATTTCCAGACCGCTGTCTGCGCCTTCGCGATGCTGCTCGGCCGTCTTGAGTTGTTTGCGCTGCTGGTAATTTTTACGCCGGCGTTCTGGCGTAAATGAGCTGGCGGAAATGAGTGGCGCAAATAAAGTCTAGGGCCTCACCGCCTTGAACAGTTCCAGAGCCTGCAAACGCGCCACGGCGTGATTGACCACCGGTGCCGGGTAATCCTGGCCGATGACTACGCCCGCAGCACGCTGCGCATCCAGTGACATCATCCATGGTGCATGGATAGTACGCGCATCGCAAAGCGCCAGCTCCGGCACGTAACGGCGGATGAACGCACCGTCGGCATCGAATTTTTCCGACTGGGTCACCGGATTGAAAATGCGGAAGTAGGGCTGCGCATCGCAACCGGTTGAAGCCGCCCACTGCCAGCCGCCGTTGTTGGCGGACAGATCAAAATCGTTGAGGTGGTCGGCAAAATATTTTTCGCCCCAGCGCCAGTCGATCAGCAGATCCTTGACCAGGAAGGAGGCGGCGATCATGCGCAACCGGTTGTGCATGTAGCCGGTCTGGTTGATCTGGCGCATCGCGGCATCGACAATCGGGTAACCGGTACGGCCAGCGCACCAGGCGTCGAACAGCGCCTTGTCATTGGGCCAGCGAATGGCATCGTAGGCTGGCTTGAAAGCGCGGGTCACCACACGCGGATGGTGGTGCAGAATCATGAAATAAAAATCCCGCCACACCAGTTCCGACAGCCAGGTTGCCGCGCCCTCTCCACCACTAACGTCGCCTTCCGGCACCGACTGCCAGGCGGTCCGCGCCAGTTCGCGGATCGAAATCGTGCCGAAACGCAGATGCACCGACAGGTAGGACGGTCCTTTTTCCGCCGGAAAATTGCGTGCGTCGCGGTAACGCGCCATGCGCGGCGCAAAATCGGCGCGCAGTTTTTGCGCAGCAGTGCTGCCGCCGGCGATGCCCAGAGCCTGGAGGTTGGTGGCGCTGAAACCGATATCCGCCAGCGTAAAGGTCCTGAACTTCCCGGGCGCCTGCGCCAAATTCCCCACGTACTGTTCGACCGGGTATGGTTTCAGAAAAAACGGTTCGAGTTTTTTCAGCCAGGCATTTTTGTACGGTGTGAACACCGAAAACGGCGTGCCACCCTGCGTCAGAATTTCATCTTTCTCGAAAATGACCTGGTCCTTGCGCGTCAGGAATTCACAAGGGCTCAGCGCCCGCGCGACGGCAGCATCACGCGCCATTGCCCCCGGTTCGTAATCATGGTTCGCATACACCGCCTGCACGCCCAGCCTTGCCGCCAGCCGGGGTATTTCCGCGCGGGCGCTGCCATGCAAAACGATCAGCTGTCCGCCGCGCGCCGCCAGTTCACGCCCCAGTTCGTGCACCGATTGCGCGATGAATTCAACGCGTCGATCCGCACGCGACGGCAAAACATCAAGGATTTCAGTGTCGTAGACAAAAACGCAATAAACGCGGCGCGCTGCCTTCAGCGCGGCATACAAGGCCGCATTGTCGGCAACGCGCAGATCGCGGCGAAACCACATCAGCGCAGCGTCAAAACGGTTCATCGCAACTCATAATGATTTTGTTTCAGGGGATTCAATTGTGGCTGTCGCCCCCCGGCTTTACAATAGCAGCGCAACCCATGAACAGCGTCGACCTCACCCAGCATTTCCTGATTGCCATGCCCGCCATGGCTGACCCGCACTTCGCCAAAACACTGACGCTGGTCTGCGAGCATAACGAAAACGGCGCGCTGGGCATCATCATCAACCGGCCGATCGATCTCAACCTGCACGGCCTGCTGGAGCAAGTCAGGATCACGCCGAAGACCAATACCTTTCACGCGGTGCCGGTGCATTTCGGTGGCCCGGTGCAGGTGGATCGCGGTTTCGTGCTGCACCAGCCGGTGGGCGCCTGGCAATCGACGCTGGCCGTGGGTTCCGAAATCGGTCTGACGACATCCAAGGACATTCTCGAAGCGGTTGCCCGCGGCGAAGGTCCGCCCGACATGCTGGTTACGCTGGGTTACGCCGGCTGGGCGCCGGGGCAACTCGAACACGAACTGGCACAGAATGCCTGGCTGACGGTGCCGGCTCGCAGCGATATCCTGTTTGGCATGCCGGCCGAAGAACGCTTCGCTGCAGCGATGCAGGCGCTCGGCGTTGATTACGCCACCCTCTCGGACGTAGCCGGACACGCGTGAGTCCGCGGCCAGCGCGCGGCGCGGTGCTCGCCTTCGATTTCGGTGAAAAACGCATCGGTGTCGCCGTTGGCGAGCTTGAGCTGGCCATCCCCCACGCACTGATGGTGATTGCGGCCGAAGACAATGACAGCCGTTTTGCCGCGATCGCCGCCCTGATCACCGAATGGCAGCCGGTGCGGTTGGTGGTCGGCATCGCCACCCATGCCGATGGGGCCGTCCACGAAACCGGGCGGCTGGCGCGGCGCTTCGGTCAGCGCCTCCACGGCCGGTTCAACATTGAAGTGGATTTTGTCGACGAGCGGCTGACCTCCCTCGCAGCGGAAGCGGCATTGCGGGAAGCCGGGGTGCGGGCCGACAAACGCGCCGCGCTGCTCGATGCAGCCTCCGCTGCTGAAATCCTCCGCAGCTGGTTCGCCGCGCCACCGGAAAATTGCACCTGATTACTCAGAAATCTGCGGTGCCGGCATTTTAGCGACGCTTCTATTGTGGTAGTCTTCGGCCCGCCATGCCGGCTAACCCGCTTCCTGATGCCGAGCAACTGCTCGCATCGCTGATCGACCGGATGCGGCCCGCCATCGGGCCGAACACCGGGCTGGTAGGTATTCATACCGGCGGCGTATGGCTTGCCGAACGCCTGCACCAGGCGCTGAACATCCAGCTTCCCCTCGGCACCCTCGACGTTTCGTTCTACCGCGACGACTTCAACAAGAAGGGGCTCCGGCGCAACGTCAAGAGTTCCGACATTCCTTTCGATGTCGACGGCTGCGCAGTGGTGATCGTTGACGATGTGTTGTACACCGGGCGCACCATCCGCGCCGCGATCAACGAACTGTTTGATTACGGACGCCCGGCCAGCATCCGCCTCGCGGCTCTGGTCGATCGCGGCGGCCGTGAACTGCCGATCGCTGCGGAATTCACCGGTGCTGCGGTCATTGTGCCGGCGGGTGAACAAATTGAACTCACTCGCGACACGCAGGGCCGGCTGGCCCTGCAGCTGACCCGGGACTGAACGCGATGTGGCTCAACCCCGGCAATCCGCAACTCAACAAAAACGGCGAACTGCATCACCTGCTGTCGCTGGAAGGTCTGCCTGCCGACATATTGCGGCAGATCCTCGACACGGCGGAGTCCTTCGTCGGCGTTACCCAGCGCGAAGTCAAAAAAGTGCCACTGCTGCGCGGCAAGGCGGTGTTCAATCTGTTCTTTGAGGCGTCGACGCGCACCCGCACCACCTTTGAAATCGCCGCCAAGCGGCTGTCGGCGGACGTGATCAACCTCGCGATCAACGTCTCCTCGCAAAGCAAGGGCGAATCGGTGCTCGACACCGTGGCCAATCTCGCGGCGATGCAGGCCGACATGTTCATCGTGCGCCACGCCGCCAGCGGCGCGCCGTACCTGATCGCGCAGCATGTCGCCCCGGACATCCACGTCATCAACGCCGGCGACGGCCGCCACGCGCACCCGACGCAGGGCCTGCTCGACATGTACACCATCCGCCACTTCAAGGGCGATTTCACCAAGCTGCGGGTGGCGATCGTCGGCGACATCCTGCACTCGCGTGTCGCGCGGTCGCAGATCCACGCACTGACCACGCTGGGCTGCCCGGAAATCCGCGTCATCGGCCCGAAAACGCTGCTGCCGGCGCAGGTCGGCCGGCTTGGTGTGCAGGTGTACCCGGACATGAAGAGCGGGCTGAAGGACGTGGATGTGGTGATGATGCTGCGCCTGCAGAACGAACGCATGAACGGCGCGTTGCTGCCTTCGGCGCAGGAGTTCTACAAATATTACGGGCTGACCGAAGACAAACTCGCGCTGGCCCGCCCCGATGCCATCGTGCTGCATCCGGGGCCAATGAACCGCGGTGTCGAAATCGACTCCAGCGTCGCTGACGGCAAACAATCGGTGATCCTGCCGCAGGTGACCTTCGGCATCGCCATCCGCATGGCAGTGATGAGCATACTGGCCGGTAACTGACGCGCACGATGAAAATACATATCAAAAACGG
>JAYUYQ010000072.1:0-7036 GCA_043752435.1 Betaproteobacteria bacterium | reverse complement strand
GTCGTAGTGTTTACAATGCTGTTATCTGGCCGGAGGATCTTGCATGTTGAGCGCGCTCACGGTGTTGCTGGTGTTCAGTTGATCGGCGAAGTGCTGATGCATTTCGCCGGCCTGCCGATTCCCGGGCCGGTGATCGGGTTTCTGCAGCCACTGTGGCGATGGGATTTGAAGGAACAAACCCGATGAGAGCCGACTGATGCGCGACGCTGTTACCGCACTGACCCGCGCCGCGGGCAACCTGTTCGATCCGCGCATTATCGCGATCGTGTTCCTGCCGATGCTGGCCAGCGTGGTGTTGTGGACGCTGCTGGCGTGGCTGTTCTGGGGCGCGTGGACGGGCGGCATTGCCGCCGCCATGGGCTCGACCACGGTGGCCGGTTGGCTGCAAAGTTGGAGCGCGACCTGGATCATCGATTACACGGCGGTGCTGGTGGTGCTGATCGCCATACTGCCGGCGATGTTCGTCACCGCGCTGCTGATCACCGAGATGGTTGCGATGCCGATTATCGTCCGGTTTGTCGCGGAGCGTTACCACCCGGATCTCCGGCGCAATGCCGGCGGCACGCTGGCAGGCAGCATCAGCAACGCCGCCACCAGCATCACGGTTTTTGCCGTACTGTGGATTGTTACGCTGCCGTTGTGGCTGACTGGTATTGGCGCAGTGCTGGCCCCGCTGCTGAATTCCGCTTTCCTTAGCCAGCGCCTGTTCCGTTACGATGCACTGGCCGAACACGCCAGCCCCGAGGAATTCGCGCAGCTGCTGCGTACCTCGCGCGGTGACCTGTTCATGCTTGGCGTCCTGGTGTCGTTGGTGTTATACGTGCCGGTGGTGAATCTGCTGGTGCCGGTGCTGGGCGGACTGGCGTTTACCCAGTTTTGTCTGGGACGGCTGGCTGTGGCACGCAAGCGCTTGTAATCGGCGGCAGTCACCCGCAACTGGCGTCACAGAGCTTGTGTCTGCAGCGGGCGACGCCCCTTTGCGGTTGTTATTTTTTCTGCAGTGCGTGAAAATGACAGGGTTCATGCAGCCGCGGTCGTTTTGCTCCACGTCCGGAGCCCGCTAGCGCGAACCCTTTTTACATCATCGATGAGAGGAATCCACTATGAATACCGCAACCCGTAATGCTGCACCCGAAGTGACCAAGGAAAAACTGATCAGCGATTTCAAAGTGGTCGTCGCCGATGCCGAAGCGCTGCTGAAAGCTTCCGCCGGGCAGGGTGGCGAAGCCCTGGCTGCCGTGCGCGCCCGCGTGCAGGAGTCGCTGGCTGTCGCCAAGGAAAAAATGCTCAACGTTGAGGAAGAGTTGCTGGCCAAGACCAAGGCTGCGGCAAAAGCGACCGACGAATACGTGCACGATCATCCATGGCACGCTGTGGGCATTGCCGCCGGCATCGGGCTGGTGGTCGGCATGCTGATCGGTCGGCGTTAAACCGGCCATGGCCGATTCCCGCGAGACGGAGGGGCTGCTCGCTTCGCTGAAAACGCTGACCTTGACACTGGTCAGCGTGATTCATACCCGTCTCGAACTGCTGTCCACGGATGTTGCCGAAGAACGGGTGCGGCTGACGGTGATCCTGATGTCAGTAATGGTGGCGCTGTTTTGCCTTGGTGTCGGCGCGGTGTTGCTGGCGATGCTGATCGTGGTGATGTTCTGGGAAACGCACCGGCTGGCGGCGCTGGGCAGCCTGACCGCGGTATTTCTGGCGGCGGGCGCTGCTTTGTGGCTATTCGCCCTGAATAAATTGCGTAACAAGCCGCGACTGTTCGAGGCCAGCATCAGCGAACTGACCAAAGACCGTGATCGGCTGACTACCGGATCATGATGAACAGCGAGCTGATCCGCCTTGCGGCACGACGCGAACAACTGGTGGCGCAGTCTGCGGCCCAGCGCGCAACATTGGCGCAGGGGATTGCGTCGTGGCGGCCGCGGTTGGCGTTGATTGATCGTGGCATCGCTGCATTGAACTATGTGCGCCGTTATCCGGCGCTGCTGGCGACCCTGGGTTTGCTGGTGACGGCGCTGCGATCGCGCCGCGCCACAAGCTGGTTGCAACGCGGTTGGTTACTGTGGCAGATCGGCAGCGGTTTGCGCAATCGTCGCGTAAAATAAATCCTTTTAAAAACAATAGTTTATGCATTCCCCGGTAGGCTGTTGCGTTAGCATTACATTACGCCCGGAGCGCCCCGAAGGAAGTCCCTTGGGGGTTCCCTGAAGCGCCGATCAGTGGTGAGTCAAAGATTAACCATGACCTTGAACCCACCATAGATCATGCGTTTGGTGTCGAAAGGCATCGCCTTGAGATCCATCATTGATGCGAGTCGCGGGTCTTTCATCACCTTCGCGTTGACGCGGTCGCGGTGGGCGCGCGACTTGTAGACGATGTATGCGAACACCACCGTCTCTCCGGCTTTGAGTTTGACGCTCTGCGGGAACGAGGTGACCTTGCCCGGCTTTACGTCGTCGGCCACGCATTCCATGTAATCCAGCGCGCCGTGATCGCGCCACACTTTGCTGGCTTTTTTGGCCATGCTGCGATAGGCCTTGATTTTCTTTTTCGGTACCGGTAACACGAATCCGTCGACATAAGACATGTTGGTTCTCCTTAGGTTACTGCTGCGCAAAATACTTAATGGGACGCACTGCGGTGCATTTTTCAGCCACCGCTTAACGCCTGCACGATGATCACTTCGTCCGTTTCCGCCAGAGACTGCGCGAGGTCGCTTGACTGCACGCCGTTGACGAAAATGCGGATGTGGCGGCGGATGCGGTCCTGCTCATCGACCATGCGAAAGCGGATGCCGGCGAACTGACGGTCGAGGTCGGCCAGCAGAGCGGCGAGGGTCGCGCCCTGCGCATCGGCCTCGCTACGTTCGGTATAGGAGCGCAGCGCGCTGGGGATCATCACTTTCATCGCAGGGCCGGTTTACAGCGTGGCGGTTTCCACCGCGTAAATTTCGGGCAGATTGCGCGCGATGCAGGCCCAGCGCTGCCCCGTTTTCTGGTCCATGTTTCGGCCCAGCCATAACTCACCGCTGGTGGTGCCGAAGTAGAGCCCCACCGCATCGGCTGTGTCCGCAGTCATCGCCTGCCGCTTCACCGTCCACCACGCCTGGCTGTCCGGCATGCCGGCGTCCATGCGTTGCCAGGTCCTGCCGGCGTTGCGCGTGCCATAGATCGCGGGTTTGCCGTCCGGACTGGTGCGCGGCCAGACCCCGCTGCCGTCCATCGGGAATACCCAGGCAGTATTGTCGTCGCGCGGATGCACCACCATCGGAAAACCGATGTCACCAACTTTTTTCGGCATGGCCTTGCCGATGCGCACCCAGGTGTCGGAAGGACGGTCAAGGCGGTAAATGCCGCAGTGGTTTTGCTGGTAGAGCCGGTCGGGATTTGACGGGCAGATGCGGATGCAGTGGGGATCGTGAAAAGTGGGTTGTGCCGCGTCGAAACCAAAACCTTCGACCACATCCATGCCCTTGATCATTACTTTCCAGGTTTTTCCGGCGTCCAGCGTCTCGTGCACACCGCCGCCGGACATGCTGAAATAAAGATGCTTGGGATCGCGCGGATCAATGAGTATCGAATGCAGCTTCGGTCCGTCGGGTGTGCCGTCCTGCGCGGTACCCATCCATAAACGATACTGCGGGTCGTCGTTGATCGTGGAAAACGGTTTCCAGTTCACGCCGCCATCCTCCGATCGGAACAGACCCTGAGGCGAGGTGCCGGCGTACCACACGCCGGGTTCGTTGGCATGTGCAGGAGTCAGCCAGAAGGTGTGGTCGACGGAGCGGCCCTTTTCGTCCTCCGGTGCCTTGGTGAAGGCGGGCGGCTGCGCGGCCTCCTTCCAGGTTTTTCCCATGTCGGTCGAGCGGAATACCGTGGGCCCGAGATGTCCGGTTTTGGCCGCGGCCAGCAAAGTCTTGCCGTCACGCGGATCGAGCACCATGTGGCTGATCACATGGCCGAGAAAATGCGGGCCGTCGGCTTTCCAGGTTTTGCGCGCTGCATCGCCGTGGAACAGCCAGGCGCCCTTGCGAGTGGCGACGAGTACTGTGGTGCGGCGTTTTGCTGCGGAAGGTTTGCGGGCTGCCGGTTTTTTCGGGGTGGCCATGCGGTTCTCCTTAAGTGTTGTGCTGGAGCTGCTCGGCTGCCGCGACAGTGTCGCGGATTGGTCGGATGGGCCGTATTTTGATGCAATCCGCGCGCGCGTCGGCGGCGCCGGCGCAGATCAGGTGCGGGGTTACGGTGTTTACGGTGTACATGTCGTCTGGAACGGGTTTTACGGTGGCCAGAGGCAGCGGTCTCCTTGCTGGATTGATTTTAAACCGCTGCTTTTTGCAGCGCAGCGAGGTCTATTTTTTTCATCTGCATCAGTGTCTGCATCACGCGCGGTGATTTTCCGATCAGTTCGGGCAGTACGCTTGGCACAATTTGCCACGATACGCCGTAGCGGTCCTTCAGCCAGCCGCATTGCTGTGCCTGTACCGGGCCGCCCGCGGACAGCGTGTTCCAATAATGGTCGATTTCCTGCTGGGTATCGCAATTGACGACAAACGATATCGCTTCACTGAATTTGAAATGCGGCCCGCCGTTGATCGCAGCAAAATCCTGCCCGTTCAGCCTGAAGGCCACCGTCATCACCGTGCCGGCCTGTTGTCCTGAAGCCGCTGCGGACACTTCGTTGTAACGCGTGATGACGCCGATGCCGGCATCCTTGAAAGTCGTAACGTAGAAATTGACGGCTTCTTCGGCCTGGTTATCGAACCACAGGAAGGGCGTGATTTTTTGGATGATGTTCTCCTCTGCGTGCGGTTTATTTGTGCTCGGAGACCTGTTTGTGTGTGCGATCTGCCTGTGCCTTCACTTCCGGCGTTAACTGCTCGCCGAAGTCCTCGGCTTCGAATACCTGGCGGATTTCGATTTCAGAAGGTCCCGGCATCGGATTGGGGCAGCGCTTGACCCATTCGATGGCTTCTTCCTTCGACTTGACTTTCCACAGCCAGAATCCGGCGACGAGCTCCTTGGTTTCAGCGAAGGGGCCGTCGACTACGCTTCGTTTGGATCCGGAAAACTGCACGCGCGCCCCTTTTGAGCTGGGTTGCAGCCCTTCGGCCGACAGCAGGATGCCTGCCTTGGCCAGTTCTTCGTTGTACTTGCCCATGGCCGTCAGCAATTCTTTGCTGGGCAGGGCACCGGCTTCCGAATCCTGGGTCGCTTTGACCACCACCATGAAACGCATGAGGTTAACTCCTTGAATTTAAATAATAATTAGTGATGCAGCCACGTTGGTTCGCGATTGCTCTTACTTTGTAGTCGAACGGCTTCCGGCCTTGTCGACAGCGGCCAGAATATTTTTTGCGGCTGGCGCTGGGTCAGTTTTTCAATCGGTATCCGGTTTTGAATATCCAGATCACCCCCGCCAAACAGGCCAGGAAGAATCCCAAGGTTGCTGCAAGACTAATCCCTACGCCGACATCAGCACTGCCGTAGAAGCTCCAGCGAAAACCGCTGATCAGGTATACGACCGGATTGAACAGGCTGACTGTACGCCAGGCCGGTGGCAGCATATCGATCGAATAAAAAGCGCCGCCCAGGAATGTCAGGGGGGTGACCACCAGCATCGGAATGAACTGCAACTGCTCGAAACCTTTGGCCCAGATGCCGATGATGAAACCACACAGGCTGAAGGTGATCGTCGTTAACAACAGGAAGGCGATCATCCACCAGGGATGCAGGATCTGGATCGGCACGAACAGGCCGGCCGTGGCGAGGATGATCAGGCCGAGCAGCAGGGATTTGACCGCTGCCGCGCCGACGTAGGCAAGGACGATCTCCGTTGGTGATACGGGCGCCGACAGCAGTTCGTAAATTGTGCCGGTGAACTTGGGGAAGTAGATGCCGAACGAGGCATTGGACAGGCTGGCGGTGAACACCGACAACATGATCAGACCCGGCACGATGAACGCACCGTAAGGCACGCCTTCGACCCCTGTCATGCGCGAACCGATGGCGGCGCCGAAGACCACGAAATACAGCGAGGTAGTAATTACAGGCGCAACCACACTCTGTGCCACTGTGCGCCAGAAGCGCGCCATCTCGAAGCGAAAGATCGCCCATACACCGTGGCGGTTGAACGCGGAGACGTCCGTCGTTTTCATGCGCGTTCCTTGTTGGCCTGGCCTGAGTCGGGTTCATGGACCAGGCTGACGAAAATATCCTCGAGCGAACTCTGCCGGGTATTCAGATCCTTGAACCCGATGCCGAGATCGTTGATGCGCCTGAGCAGAGCCGAAACTCCCGTGTGTTCCGTGTTGGCATTGAAGGAGTATTCGAGCTCGGCGCCACCGGCGTTCAACACCAGGGGCCAGTCGCTGAGCCCGGCCGGGATCGCAGTCATGGGTGTCTGCAGCTGCACAGTCAATTGTTTTTTGCCGAGTTTTTTCATCAGCGTGGCTTTGTCCTCCACCACGATCAGCTCGCCTTTGCTGATGACGCCGATGCGATCAGCCATCTCCTCGGCCTCATCAATATAGTGTGTGGTGAGAATGATGGTCACGCCGCGATCGCGCAGGCCACGCACCAGCAGCCACATATCCCTGCGCAACTCCACATCCACGCCGGCCGTTGGTTCGTCAAGGAAAAGGATATCCGGCTCGTGCGACAGCGCCTTGGCGATCATCACCCGCCGCTTCATGCCGCCGGACAGGGTCATGATTTTGTCTTTTCGCTTGTCCCATAGCGACAGATCGCGCAGCAGCTTCTCGATGAACTGCGGATCTGGCGGGCGTCCGAACAGTCCGCGGCTGAAGTTGACTGTTGCCCACACCGTCTCGAACGCGTCGGTCGATAGTTCTTGCGGCACCAGCCCGATCCGCGACCGGACTGCGCGATAGTCGCGCTGGATGTCGAGACCGTCGGCAAGTACCGTGCCCTGCGTTGCGGTGACAATCCCGCAAATGATGCTGATCATGGTGGTCTTGCCGGCGCCATTCGGGCCGAGGAGGGCAAAGATTTCACCACGTCGAATGTCGAGG
>JAYUYQ010000071.1:0-7053 GCA_043752435.1 Betaproteobacteria bacterium | reverse complement strand
CGCTCACCGGCGGCGAGCCGCAACAGTACATCGGGTTCGCGTCCCCAGGCAATGACGGTATCCGCGCCACTGCGCGCCGCGCGTTTTGCGGCGAGGATTTTGGTCAGCATGCCGCCGCGCGCGATGGCGCTGCCCGTTGAACCGGCGATGGTTTCCAGATAGGGGTCACCGGCAACGCCGTCGGCGATGGGCTTGGCATCGGGATCTATGCGCGGGTCGGCGCTGTACAGTCCCTTTTGATCCGTCAAAATCACCAGCGCGTCGGCTTCGATCAGATTGGCGACCAGCGCAGCCAGGGTGTCGTTGTCGCCGAAGCGGATTTCTTCGATGGCCACCGTGTCGTTTTCATTGATCACCGGGATCACGCCCAGGTCGAGCAGCGTGCGCAGCGTCGAACGCGCATTGAGGTAGCGCTTGCGGTCGGCAAGATCTTCGTGGGTGAGCAGGATCTGCGACGTCAGAAGGCCATGGCTGCGGAAACAGGATTCATAGACCTGGACCATGCCCATCTGCCCCACGGCTGCCGCTGCCTGCAGTTCATGCAGGGCATGCGGCCTGCGCGCCCAGCCCAGGCGCTGCATGCCCTCGGCAATGGCGCCGCTGGAGACCAGCACGATCTGCCGCCCGTCGCTGTGCAGGCGCGCGATCTGTTCGGCCCAGCCGGTCAGCGCGCCATGATCAAGGCCTTGTCCGGCATTGGTTACCAGCCCGCTGCCGACCTTGACCACCAGTCGCCGGGCTTTTTTGATGACCGATTCCATGACTTGATGCGCGCTCATGCGGCGTCGGCAGCGGCTTTTCGGTGTGTCGTAGTTTTGCGCGCAGCCGTATCCTCGACATGCGCCATTACGGCAAAAGTCATTGCCCGGCATCCTTCCCCTGTCAGCGCAGAAATATTAAAGCTTTTGCGTTTGCCGCCCAACTGTTTCAGCAGCGACTTCACCAGTTTCCCGCGTTCTGCCTCGGGAACCAGGTCGAGCTTGTTGAACACCAGCCAGCGCGGCTTGCGATACAGGCCTTCGTCATATTTGCGCAGTTCGCGTACCAGCGCCTTGGCGTCGCGCACCACATCGGCTGCGGGGTCGGGCGGCATCACGTCGATGATATGGAGCAGCAGCCGCGTGCGTGCAAGGTGGCGCAGGAACTGGTGGCCCAGTCCCGCGCCTTCGGCGGCGCCTTCGATCAGCCCCGGAATGTCAGCGACCACGAAACTGCGGTTGTCATCGACGCGCACCACGCCCAAATTGGGCTGCAGGGTCGTAAACGGATAATCGGCGACCTTCGGGCGGGCCGCGGAGATGGCGCGGATCAGCGTCGACTTCCCGGCATTGGGCAGGCCGAGCAGGCCGACGTCGGCCAGCACCTTCAGTTCGAGCTGGAGGTAACGCGAAACACCGGGCCCGCCGACGGTGAATTGCCGCGGCGCGCGGTTGGTGCTGGATTTGAAGTGCAGGTTGCCAAGGCCGCCGTTTCCGCCCTGGGCCAGCGTCACCTGCTCGCCGTCGTGCGCCAGATCAAACAGGATTTCGCCGGTCTCTGCATCGCTCACTACCGTACCCACGGGCATGCGCAGCACGATGTCCGCCGCGGCACGGCCGAAACAATCCGAGCCCATGCCTTTCTGGCCGTTTTTCGCGCGGTGGATGCGGGCGTATCGATAGTCGATCAGCGTATTGATGTTGCGGTCGGCAATGGCAAAAATGCTGCCACCGCGGCCTCCGTCACCGCCATCAGGCCCGCCGCGAGGCACGAATTTTTCGCGACGGAAACTGGCGACACCGTCACCGCCTTTACCGGCATGCAGTTCGATTCGCGCTTCATCAATGAATTTCATGGGATTTCCCAAATAAAAAAAGCCCTGTCGTTCAACAGGGCCTTTTCAGCACTACAAAATGATGATCAGGCGGGAACGACGCTCACGGTCTGACGTTGTTGCGGACCTTTATGCGCGAACTGCACATGACCGTCGACCTTGGCGAACAGCGTATGGTCACGGCCGATGCCGACGTTTTCGCCGGGATGCATGCGAGTGCCGCGCTGGCGCACGATGATGCTGCCGGCGGGGATCAACTCGCCGCCGAAACATTTGACGCCGAGACGTTTGGCCTGTGAATCGCGACCGTTACGGGAACTGCCGCCTGCTTTTTTATGTGCCATGGTGTGTGCTCCTTAGCCCGCGATGCCGGTGATTTCGAGCTCGGTGAAATTCTGCCGATGGCCCTGGGTTTTGCGATAGTGCTTGCGCCGGCGCATTTTGAAGATGATTACCTTGTCGCCGCGGCCCTGGGACAGCACTTTGGCTTTGACTGCGGCGCCCGACAGCAAAGGGGTGCCGAGCTTGACGCTGCCGTCATCGGCAATCATCAGGACCTGGTCGAGGGTTACTTCCGACCCGACTTCGGCCGTCAGTTGCTCAACCTTGATTTTGGTGCCAGCGCTCACGCGATACTGTTTGCCGCCGGTCTTGACTACCGCATACATGGAAAACCTCTCAGCTCGGACTACGGAAAGCCCGCGATTATACAAGCCGACCGGGGATGAGTCAAAACTTCTGGTAAGTCAGTCGTCGGTAAATAGTCGAACAAAATCAATTAATTACGGGAGGTGGTGGGGTTGGGGTGGTAGACCGCAGCGTGTCTGTGGGCGCGCGATGTTGTTATCATCCCGGTTTTTGCCTGTCCCGTGTTTCTCGAAAACCTCAACAAACTGCTCGCCGCTGACATGCAATCCGTGGATCAGGTGATCCGCGAACGCCTGCATTCGGAAGTGGTGTTGATCCGCCAGGTGGCCGAATACATCATCGGCGGTGGCGGCAAACGGCTGCGCCCGGCTTTGGTGCTGCTGTCCGCGGGGGCGCTGGGTTATCGCGGTACTGCCCACCACACGCTGGCTGCCGTCGTGGAGTTCATCCACACCGCGACGCTGCTACACGACGATGTGGTTGATGAATCGGCGTTGCGCCGCGGGCGGCCGACGGCCAACACCCTGTTCGGTAATGCAGCGTCAGTGCTGGTCGGCGATTTTGTCTATTCCCGCGCCTTCCAGATGATGGTGAACATCGACGACATGCGCGTGCTGCGGGTGCTCGCCGATGCCACCAACGTCATCGCCGAGGGCGAGGTGCTGCAGTTGATGAACTGCCGCAACGCCGATATCGACGAGGCCAGTTACCTGCAGGTCATCCGCTACAAAACTGCCAAGCTGTTTGAGGCGGCGAGCCGGCTGGGCGCGTTGCTGGCGGGGGCGTCGCCGGCCGTGGAGGAGGCGATGGCGGCCTATGGCAGCCATCTGGGTACGGCATTCCAACTGATTGACGATGTGCTGGATTACTCGGGGGACGCCGGCGTCATCGGCAAAAACGTGGGTGACGACCTGGCCGAAGGCAAGCCGACGCTGCCACTGATCCGCGTCATCCACCACGGCCGCCCGGAAGAGGCGGCGCTGGTGCGCGGCGCCCTGGTTTCCGGCGGCCAGAATGATCTGGATCGCGTGCTGGCGGCGATCCGTCGCTCGGGTGCGCTGGATTACACGCGCCGGCAGGCGGAGGCGGAGGTGCGCGCAGCCTGCTCGGCGCTGGATTCGATCCCGTCCACGCAGTACCGGGATTTTTTGCTACAATTGGCGCAGTTCGCGGTAACGCGGACGCATTGACCGAAGGGCACGTGTAACGTGCCCTTCTTGTTTGTGCAATTCGGGGTGTAGCTCAGCCTGGTAGAGTACTGCGTTCGGGACGCAGGAGTCGGAGGTTCGAATCCTCTCACCCCGACCACGATTTTCTGGATGCCGTCCGGTCCGTTCTGAACGGAGCGGCATGGTCTTCACAATCCCGGAGTTTCAGCGATGGCCCGCCTAGCCTATGGCGACGAGAACAGCAGTCCGGCCGTGCGGGCGCTGGCGGATCAGATCCGCAAGGAGCGCGACGGGCGCATGCTCAATCTGTACAGCATGTTGCTCAACGCGCCGCCGGTCGCCGAAGGCTGGCTCGCGTTGTTTACAGCAATTCGCCAGCAATGCACGCTGCGCGGCGATTACCGCGAACTGGTCATATTGCGCGTGGCGCTGTTGAACGGTGCATCCTACGAATACCAGGTGCACGTGCCATTTGCATTGCGGGAGGGTGTCACGCAGGCGCAGCTCAATACGCTTGACCGCTGGCAGGATTCCGCCGTACTGACCCCGGCGCAGCGGGCGGTGCTGGCTTATACCGACTCCATGACCCGGGATATTCATGTGCCAGACGCCGTTTTTGAGGGGTTGCGCGGCCATTTTAACCAGCGCGAAATCGTTGAACTGACGGCGACCATCGGAGGCTACAATCTGGTGTCGCGTTTCCTGGAGGCACTGGCCGTGGATCCGGAGTCGGCGCACGCCTGACGTGTGCCTTGCGCAGCGGCTCGTTCCCCGCCGCCCGTACCGGGTTGTCCGGCAGTTGAATCATCAATGTCCAAGAATTAATGTCCAAGATTCTGCTTATCGTAATTGTTGTTGCGGCCGCGTTCTGGCTGCTGCGCAACCATCGCCGGCGCGCCGATCGACATGCGCAGCGGCCCCCGGATCCGCAGGCGGAGGACATGGTGGATTGCGCGCATTGCGGCGTGCATCTGCCGCGCGGCGAGGGCATCGTGTCCGAAGCCCGCTACTTCTGCTCCGCAGAACACGAGCGGGAATTTCGCGCAAAACACTGAGCTCGTCAGATGATCACCACTGAACAACCGACGCAGCCGGAGTTCCGCGATGCCGAAGGTGTGCGCCGCATATCGGACACCTATTGGCGCTCGTTGCAGTTGTTCAATGGTTACCGCACGGCCGCCGCGCTGCTGTTATTGCTGGCCGGCGGCTTCTGGGGCGGTACCCTGCAGTTCGGTTCGCGGGACATGCGGTTGTTCCTGATCGGCGCTGCCAGTTATGCCGCATTTGCACTGGCGATGTTTGTGGTCATCCGCACGCGTGAGCGGTTTACCTGGCAACTGGCGATCCAGGTCGGAGGTGACATCGGGTTTGTCGTGCTGCTGATGTACGCCAGTGGCGGGTTGTCGAGCGGTCTGGGGTTGCTGCTGCTGACCTCACTGGCTGCCGCAGGATTGGTCAGTCGCGGACAGTTGACGCTGTTTTTTGCCGCGATCGCGACCATCGCGGTGCTGCTGGAGCACACCTACGAGGTGCTGCAGTTTTCCGAGAGCGGCGCGCAGTATGCCCAAGCGGGTCTGTTGTCCATCGCCTACTTCGCGATCGCCTGGCTGGCGCACACCTTGGCGACGCGCTCGCTGGCGAGCGAACAACTGGCGGCGCAGCGCGAAATCGATCTGGCCAACATGGCGCAGGTTAACCAGTTGGTAATCCAGGACATGGAGCACGGCGTGATCGTCGTCGATGGCGAGGGCATCGTGCGCCAGGTCAACACCGCGGCGGAGCGCATGATCGGTGGCCTGCGCGGCGGCGGCGTGATAGCGCTGAAGGACCGTGCACCCGCATTGCATGCCCGTGTCGAAACCTGGCTGCGCGATCAGCAGGGCCGTGAAACTCCGGACGCATTCGAACTCGGCCCGCACCTGCGCGCAAGGCTGGTGCCGGTAGCGGCGCGGCGCGGCGCCGGGGCGGTTATTTTTCTGGAAGACCTGGCGCGCATCCAGGCCGAGGCCCGGCAATTGAAGCTCGCCGCACTCGGGCGGCTGACCGCGAACATTGCCCACGAAATCCGCAATCCGCTGGGAGCCATCAGCCATGCTGCGGAACTGCTGCAGGAAGAGCCCGAGGTTTCTGCGGGGGCGCAACGGCTGACGACCATCATCCGCGACAATACCCGCCGGCTCGACCGCATGATCAACGATGTGCAGACGCTGAACCGCGGGGAGCGCGCCGTGCGGGAGCGGTTCCATCTGGCAACTTACCTGCGCGCTTTCACCGAGCAGTTTGTGGCCACTGAAAAACTGGCGGCGGACGTGATTGAGCTGCACCTGGGGACGGACCCTTACATCATGTTCGACCGCGACCACCTGAATCAGGTGTTGTGGAACCTGTGCCAGAACGCGCTGCGTCATTCCCACCGCAATCCCGGCAGCATCAGCCTCGTGGTGGGCCGGGCCAGCCGCGGCAATGCGGTAAGATTGGACGTCGTTAATGACGGTCCCGGGCTGCCGCCGGAGTCGCGCAGCAAACTGTTCGAGCCGTTTTTCACCACATCGCCGGGCGGTACCGGACTGGGCCTTTATCTGGCGCGGGAAATCTGTGAAGCGAACGGCGCCATGCTTGAATACGTGGATTCCACCAGCGGCGCGCGGTTCTCCGTAACCTGCGCTGCGGGGTGAGTCAGTAAAGAGCGTGGGTAACGGGCGGGATTGAAGGGGGGTATTGGGTGGCAACAGGTCAGGTGCTGGTTGTTGATGACGAAGCGGACATCCGCGAATTGCTCGGCATCACACTGCTGCGCATGGGCCTGGAGCCGCATTGTGCGGCGAGTGTGTCAGAAGCTTTGGCGTTGCTCGGGAGCAATTCATTCGAACTGTGTCTGACCGACATGCGGCTGGCCGACGGCGACGGCCTGTCGATCGTTGAACACATCACCAGGAATCATCCCAGTCTGCCGGTTGCCGTGATCACCGCGCATGGCAGTGCGGAGAACGCCGTCGCCGCACTAAAGGCCGGGGCATTTGATTACCTAGGCAAACCGGTGTCGCTGGATCAGTTGCGGGCCCTGGTGCGTTCTGCGCTGAAATTGCCGCGCCCGGGCGGTGAACGCCAGGACACGGATGCTGATGTCCAATCCGGCGTGGGCGCGCCTTATCTGATTGGTGATTCGCCGTTGATGGCGCAGGCACGGCAAATGATCGACAAGCTGGCGCGCAGTCAGGCGCCGGTGCAGATCCGCGGCGAGTCGGGTTCCGGCAAGGAACTGGCCGCCCGCCGGATACACTCGAACGGCGCGCGCCGCGAAAGTCCTTTCGTGGCAGTCAACTGCGGCGCGATCCCGGAGAACCTGATGGAGTCCGAATTTTTCGGGCACAAAAAGGGCGCGTTCACCGGGGCGCTGGCAGATCACGACGGTTTTTTTCAGGC
>JAYUYQ010000070.1:0-2725 GCA_043752435.1 Betaproteobacteria bacterium | reverse complement strand
ATGCCCACCTGCCGGTGGCGGTCAATGTCGTCGGCGAAAAACTCTCCAAGCAGACTCTGGCCGCGCCCATCGACACCAGCAATCCGGTGGCCATGCTCAACGCCGCGCTGGTGTTTCTCGGACAGGACAGTATCGACTGCGCGCCGCAGGACACGGCGGCATTCTGGAAACGCGCGATTGCCGGCTGGCGCCTGGCGCGCGTGCCGCGCACGCGTGCCGAGCATGCGCCGGCACTGCCGTAATAGGGTGAAATTGTGTCGTCACCCCGGCCACGGACGTTAAGCGCGCCGGACTAATACATCCCGGGTCGAAAGACCTCGACCTCGGCGAGCAGCACACGCACCGAAAAATTGTCCGAAAACTGCTCAAGCACCTGCTGCGCCACCGATTCGGCGGTTGCACGCTCGCAGATCACCTTCATTTCTATGGTGCGATCGGTTTCTCCGGCACCCTCGCGTCGCCGCTCTCCATCAGCGGCGAAACTGCCGCCGCGCACCTCATGGAGGGTGTAGCCATGCGCGCCAAGGCGGCCAACCAGGGCAATCAGTTTTTCTTCGAGTACGTACTCGGCAATGATGGTCAGCTGGCACCTGCGATGCGTCGACACACTCATAACATTCCTCCCAGCCAGGTGAGCAGCGGCACGTTGATGAAAACGTTGAACGGAAAAGTGACAGCCAGCGCGGCCGAAATGCCCAGTGCAGGATTAGCCTCCGGCACAGCCATGCGCATTGCCGCCGGAGCGGCAATATAGGAAGCGCTCGCCAGCAGCACGCCGAACAGGATCGCGCCGCCCGCCGAAAGGTCGAGCACCCAGGTGCCGAGTCCGACGCCGACAGCCCCCGTCACCAGCGGAATCACCAGCGCGAACAACACCAGCGGAGTACCGGCGCGACGCAGATCCGGGAAGCGTCCACCCACCACCAGCCCGAGTTCCAGCAAATACAGCGCAAGCAGGCCCCGGAACAGGTCGCTGAATACGGGTTTCAGCGACCCGTATCCTTCAGCGCCAACGATGTAGCCGATCATGATGCCGCCGGCCAGCAGCACGATGCCCTTGTTGGCCGCGACTTCCCGAAACACCGGCGCTCCCGTCGTACCACTCGAACGCGCCAGCATCACGCCGGCAATGATGCCCGGGGCTTCCATCAAGGCGAGCAGCACCGGCATGAAGGATTCGGCAGGAATGCCGCGCTGCTGCAGATAAGCCGTTGCAATCGCAAAGGTCACCACCGAAACGGAACCGTAGTGCGCAGCGACGCTGGCCGCATCGGCGCGACTGAGTCCGACAGCAGCGCGCAGGATCGGAAACAGCACAAAGGGCAATGCAAATCCGGCAAACACGGCAACCGCCGCCGGCAATGCAACTTGATCCAACGATTGATGCGATAACTCCACGCCGCCCTTCAAACCAATGGCCAGCAGCAGGTAGATCGACAAGGCCTCGTACACCGGTTCCGGAAAACGCAGGTCCGAGCGGGCAAGCCTCGCAGCAACGCCCAGTGCAAACATCAGAACCAGCGGATCGATCATCATGCCGGACATCCGCTTCAGATCACCTTGCGGGCACGCAGGCCGGCAATCGTCTCTGCGTCGTAACCGAGTTCGCCGAGAATCACCTCGCTGTCGGCCCCCACCGGCCGCGGCGGCGTGTCGGCGCGCGGGCCGTCATGCGCGTAGGTGAACGGGGACAGCGGCACCTTGAGGTCTTTGGTAAAACCCGTCTCCGAAGGCGGAAATGAATGAAAAAGCCCGCGCGATGCCGTCTGCACCTCCGCCATGCATTCCGGAATCGTGCGCACGCGACCGGCCGGCGCGCCGGCTTCGTTGAACAGCGGCTCCCACTCGGCAGCGGTGCGCTGCATCAGTTTTTCCTGCATCAGCGCGCGCAGCGCCGGAATGTTGTCACGGCGTGAAGGGCCGGTGGAGAAACGCGGATCATCGTTCAGCGCGGTCAGCCCCAGCACCTTGAGCAGTCCCTGGTGCTGATGCTCCTCGTTGATGGCAAAGGCAATCAGGCCGTCGGCGGTGTTGAAGGTGGTCGAAGCCGGTGAACGACTTGCGGCATCGTTGCCGCCCTGCTTTGGTATCGCGCCGGTGTTCATGTGCGCCGTCACCACCGAGGCCATCAGGATGATGTTGGTGTCGAGCATGGCCAGATCGATGTACTGGCCTTTGCCGGTACGCTGTTTCTGATACAGCGCAGCCGATACTGCATAAGCGGCAGCCAGCCCGGTTGAGTAATCGATGATCGGCGGCCCCGCCTTCAGCGGACCGCTTTCTTGGGTGCCGGTCACACTCATGAAACCGGACCAGGCCTGGATCACGCTGTCGTATGCGGGATGGCTCTGCTTCGGGCCGGTATTTCCATAAGCGGTGATCGACATAAAGATGACTTCAGGATTGACCTTCTTGACCGCCTCATAACCGATGCCGCGTTTTTCAGCAGAGCCGCTGCGCAGGTTTTGTACGATCACGTCGCACTCTGCGGCGAGCTTCAGAAAAATGTCGCGGCCTTCGGGTTTATTCAGGTCCAGCGCCAGAAAACGCTTGTTCGACGACTGGGTCATGAACCCCAGCGACATCCCCTGCTGGCCGTATGAGGGATCAGACTCGGTGCGCCAACGCACCGTTTCACCCTTGCCCGGCGGCTCGATCTTGATGACCTCCGCACCGAGCAGCGCCAGCTGGTAGGCGCAGAACGGCCCCGCCAGCACGCGGGTCA
>JAYUYQ010000069.1:0-2726 GCA_043752435.1 Betaproteobacteria bacterium | reverse complement strand
GGGTAGCTTTGAGCCGCCGATTGAGCCACCGATAAAGGCGCCCACGCAAAATGCCCAGCCAAGGCCACCAGCGCGAAGCACAACGCTGGATGTCGTTGCAGGAAAATGATGATCACTGACCCTCCTTAAACAATCAGGTTTCGTGCGGAAAAATCGGCCCTGCGGTACGGCTGTACAGGCGCACCTGCCATCCGAGTATCAGCACCTCGGCCAGGAATGCGCAGCCGACCGCTGCGACGCCTACCGCAGCGCCGTTGAGGTTGGGTGCAAAGAGCGTGGTGCTGCCGACAGCGATCACCACCAGCAACCGAATCACGGCGCTGCCCGCGATGATCTGCGTTTTGCGCATGGCGGAAAGCAGCCCGCGAAATAGCGATGAGTAGCCCCACACGATCACCACCAACAAAATCATTTGCACCCCCGGCGTGGCGTAAGTGCTCAGTTTTTCAGGCAACCCCATGATGCCGTTGAGGATCACATCACGCAGGGGCGTGTAGAACAATATCCCGACCAGCACCGCGTATACCAGTGACACCCGGTGCGCAAACGTCAGCATCACGCGCATGTCCGCGCGGTTGTGTACCAGCGCTTGCGCGGTCTGCACCAGATTGCGCAGAGGCGCGGCCACCAGCGATTTGAGCGCAGTGACCACGCCGAACGCCGCCAGCGCCAGATCAGGATTAGCCAACCGGCCCAGAAAGAAGTTGATCACGAAGGTGACGCCGTTCTCGGTAATCTGGGTAATCATCAGCGGCCACGAAAAGCCCCACACCTGGCGGTACGAAGCCTGCTCACCGCCGCGCGCGGGCAAATCCCGATAGAACGGGCGGCTGACCCAGACCATATAAATCGCCTCCACCGTCATGCAGCCGACCAGCGACGCCGCGCCGGCCACCGCCCCTTCCATCCAGAACGGCAGCACCATCAGCAGCAGCGCTTGCGACACCAGCCGCACCATCGTCGAATGGGAAATCAGCATGGTGCGCCGGCGCATCATGCACAGCGCGGTGGCGAGGTTGCGTATCTGGTTGGGGAATATCCACAAGCCCATCACCGCTGACGCGGCCTTGGCCAGCCGCGTTACTTCCGGGCTTGCGCCCATCATTTTGCCGAACAACCAATCGCCGAGCGGCGTTAAGGCAACGGCTTCGATCAGAATAAACGGCGCCAGCGACACCAGAAAGTAAAAACGCGCAATGCGCCAGAACGAGCGCTGGTCGGAGATATAAGACATGCCCGCCTGCGTGCTGACGCTGATGATGCCGCTGAAGGTGGTGTTGAATGCGAACGCGATGCTGAACGCGGCCAGGGTGGTGGTGGGGTCGCCCAGCCGCGCGAGAAAGCCATGCACCAGCGAGTGCGAAAGCTGATGCAGTTCGGTGGTCAGAATCAGCGGTACGAAGAACAAGACGGCAGTGCGTACCGTCAGAGGGGCATAGGCGTGCATGGCGTTCCGGTGTTATTGATCTTTCCCTGTTTCACGACAAGCCCACGCCATTCTCCATGAGCTTGTCGAACAACAGCATAACGCACCGGGGGCGATCCAGAAAGCGCCGCTCGCCGCACTCCGGTAATATCGGTGCGTCCGCTTGTGAGGCGGCCCGCGAGAACAAGCAAACAAAGGAGCGTGACATGGTAGACATCAAGGCCTTCCCGTATCTGGCCTTCGTCAGGTTTGATCTCACGAACAAAGAATTTGATCACCAGTTCAACAGACACTTCGACGATCACATTCAGGAGCTGGCGGACAAGCCCGGCTACGCCACCGCCTGGCGCACACGTGAGTGGCGCGGCGCTGATTATTCCGGCTATAACGAAGGCGTGATGGAACAGGAGTATCAGCAGGTCTACGCCATCGACGATCCGGCGCGATTCAAATCATTCCCGCAAAACCCGCCGCCGCCTGTGATGGAAAACGAACCGTGGCGCCGCGACCTCAGTAACTGGGGCCGGGTGTTTTACCGCGTGCTTTCGCTGACGGAAAAAGACCTGCGCGCGGGGCGTTGCTGGGCGCGCTGCGAAAGCAATTTCAGCGGCACGGCGGCGGAGAATGTTTCATTCCAATCCGCCAATGCGCAGCACCTCGCGCGCGTGCTGGAGCTGCCCGGCATTCATCGCATCTGGCAACTGCAACATGCACCGCATCCCGCGCAGATCGGCGCAGACCCGGTGGGAAAATATATGAACCTGATCGAAGCCGACGCGCCGGAGAATGTGTTCGGCCCCAGTTTGGGTGAGGATCGTTTGCCATTGAAAGCCGGGCAGGCATTCGCCGGCCGGCACTTTGCGCGCCTGCTGCGCAAAGCCGATCCGCAACGCTGAACACCGATTCAGCCTCTGACCTACGCACCGTTTCACGGGAGAAAACCAATGCCGACCCAATTGCTGCCGCGCAAAACCGAAAACCAAAAATCCCACGCGCCCACGGCAGAGACAGATCAACACCAGACAAAGGCACAGTGGCTGTCACTGCATCACGAGGAAATACTGGAACCCGGCCTGCCGATCATCGATCCGCATCATCATCTGTGGGTGCGCCCCGGCCATCGCTATCTGCTCGACGAGTTTTTAGCGGACGCGAACACCGGTCACAATATCCGCGCCTCGGTATTTGTCGATTGCGGCTCGTTCTATCGCAAGTGCGGCCCCGTGGAAATGGCGCCGGTGGGTGAGGTTGAATTCGCCAATGGCGTTGCCGCCATGGCTGCCAGTGGCGTCTACGGCAG
>JAYUYQ010000068.1:0-7115 GCA_043752435.1 Betaproteobacteria bacterium | reverse complement strand
CGGTCGGTTACGGCGGTACATTCCGTGCCGAAAGAATGATGCGCATCGGCATTGTCGCCTGCGGTTATGCTGATGGTTATCCGCGTCATGCGCCTAGCGGCACGCCGCTACGGGTGGGTGAGAAAATGACTGCGACTGTGGGCCGGGTGTCGATGGACATGCTGTGCGCCGACATCACCGACATGCCCGAAGCGGGTATCGGCACGCGTGTCGTGTTGTGGGGCGAGGGTAATCCGGTGGATGTCGTGGCGCAGGCGGCGGGCACCGTCAGTTATGAATTGATGTGTGCACTGGCGGCGCGCGTACCGGTGATTGAGCAATCATCAATGAGCAACCATTAAACAAGCAGAGGAGCGGGCGATGCCGTGGCGTGACTGGCAGGACGATATCGAGCGGCAATTCAATCCGCGGGCCTGGGCGACGGATGTCGAGGCGCAGCATGCTTTGCGCGGCAAATTGTCGGCGGCGGCGCGCGCGCGCTTGAAAGGCGAGTTCAACGTGGCGTATGGCGACACGCCGCGCCAGGCGCTGGACATTTATTTCGCCGATAAGCACACCGACAAGCGCGCAAATGAGGGCAGCGCGCCGATCGTGGTCTATCTGCATGGCGGCTACTGGCGCGTCGGCGAGAAGGAAAAACAGGCGATACTGGCCGAACCGCTGGTGCAGGCCGGGTTTCCGGTGGTGATGCTGGGCACCGATTTGTGTCCTGCGGCTTCGCTCGACACCATCGTTGCGCAGGTGATGCGCGGCATCGTCTGGTCGGCGCAGAATGCGCAACGCATCGGCGGTGACGGCCGGCGCATCTATCTCTATGGCCATTCCGCGGGCGCGCATCTCGCCGCCATGGGGCTGGCCGAGGACTGGACGCGGCACGGCTTGCCCGCAGACTTGATCTGCGGCGCGACCATGGTTTCCGGTATTTACGACGTCGAACCGGTGCTGCACATTTCAGTGAATGACCTGATCCGGCTGACTCCGGACCGGGTTGATGCCCTCAGTCCGCAGTTTCATCCGCCGCTCCGCCCGGTGCCACTGGTGCTCGCGGCAGGCGGCGAGGAGGCGCCGGGCTGGGTGGCGCAGACGCACGAGTACGCAACACTGTGCGAGCGCGCCGGCTGCAAGGTGGAGGTGATCATCGTGCCGCACGAGGGTCACTTCAGCACGATCCCGATGCAGGCCGATGTCCGGCACCCGATCAACCAGGCGATGCTGCGGCAGTTGCGTGCTTTGCATAAAAACTATTAATGGCCAAAGCAAAAACCATATACGCCTGCACCGAATGCGGCGGCCAGGCCTCGAAATGGCAGGGCCAGTGCCCGCAATGCCAGGCTTGGAATACGCTGGTCGAATCGGTGGCGGACACTGTCGCGCCGTCGGCGAACCGGTTTTCGCTGATCGGCGAAACCGGCAAGCTGCAGCGGCTGTCAGAAGTCGAGTCACGCGAGGAGTCGCGCGTGTCCAGCGGCATTGATGAATTTGACCGCGTGCTCGGCGGTGGGCTGGTGCCCGGCGCGGTGGTGCTGATCGGTGGTGACCCCGGCATCGGCAAATCTACGCTGCTGCTGCAGTCGCTGGCAGCGATGGGTTCCGCGCGCAAGGTGTTGTATGTCAGCGGTGAGGAGTCGCCGCAGCAGATCGCGCTACGCGCCAAGCGGCTCAACGCCAACGCCGAGAATGTGCATGTGCTGCCCGAAACCAGTCTCGGCAAAGTCCAGGCGGTGATCCAGAACGAAAAACCGGAAATCGCCGTTATTGATTCGATCCAGACCCTGTACTCTGACGCGCTGACCTCGGCACCGGGCTCGGTGGCGCAGGTGCGCGAATGTGCGGCGCAACTGACGCGACTGGCCAAGGCCAGTGGCACCACCATCATTTTTGTTGGTCATGTCACCAAGGAAGGCACGCTGGCCGGACCGCGCGTGCTCGAGCACATGGTTGATACCGTGCTCTACTTTGAAGGTGACACCCATTCCAGTTTCCGCCTGATTCGCGCCTTCAAAAACCGGTATGGCGCGGTCAACGAACTGGGTGTGTTCGCGATGACCGACAAGGGGCTGAAAGGCGTCGCCAATCCGTCGGCGCTGTTCCTGTCGCAGCACGACACCGAGGTGGCGGGGTCCTGCGTGCTGGTGACGCAGGAGGGCACGCGTCCGCTGCTGGTGGAAATCCAGGCGCTGGTGGATGAAGCGCATGCGCCGAATCCGCGGCGCCTGAGCGTCGGCCTCGAACAGAATCGTCTGGCATTGTTATTGGCGGTATTGCATCGCCATTCCGGCATCGCCTGTTTTGATCAGGATGTATTCGTCAATGCGGTGGGCGGCGTGCGCATCTCGGAACCCGCGGCGGATCTCGCGGTGCTGATGGCAGTGGTCAGTTCGCTGAAGGACAAACCGCTGCCGAAAAAACTGGTGGTGTTCGGCGAAGTGGGGCTGGCCGGCGAAGTGCGGCCGGTGCAGCGCGGCCAGGAGCGGTTGAAAGAGGCGGCCAAGCTTGGTTTTACCCATGCGCTGATTCCTCATGCCAACGCGCCGCGGCAGGCGATTGCAGGCCTGAAAATCATCGCGGTGCGCCGCATCGAAGATGCGGTCGTCGGTTTTCGCGATGGTTTCTGACCCTCTGTGGGGCGCCCGTATTTGTCGACCATACTGTGGGCACCGGCGGTTTCGCCGGATACTGTGTTGCGGTAAAATGCGCCGCTTCCAGCAGCTGATAGCGGTTAATGCCGCATCCTTTTTTCTGTCTCACATTCCGGAGCATTCATGAAGGTTTTAGTGACAGTCAAACGTGTCATCGATCCGTACGTGAAAGTGCGCGTCAAGTCCGATGGCAGCGGAGTGGAGACCGCCAACGTCAAGATGGCAATGAATCCTTTTTGCGAAATTGCCATGGAACAAGCGGTGCGCATGAAAGAGGCCGGCATCGTGACCGAAATCGTCGCGGTGTCGATCGGCGCGCCGCAATGCCAGGAAACGCTGCGCACAGCCATGGCGATGGGTGCCGACCGCGGCATTCTCGTCGAGACCGGGACGGTCGACATGCAGCCGCTGGCCGTGGCCAAGCTGGTAAAGGCGATCATCGACAAGGAACAACCCAAACTGGTGATCATGGGCAAACAGGCCATCGATGACGACGCCAACCAAACCGGACAGATGGTGTCAGCACTGCTCGGCTGGCCGCAGTCGGCGTTTACCTCGGCAATCACCGTCAACGGAGATACCGCTGAAGTCACGCGCGAAATCGACGGCGGGCTGGAGAAGCTGACCATCAAACTGCCGGCGGTTATTACCACCGACCTACGTCTAAACGAGCCGCGCTATGTGACGCTGCCCAACATCATGAAAGCAAAGAAAAAAACGCTGGACGTGATGAAGCCTGAAGCGCTGGGTATCGACATCACGCCGCGGCTGAAAACGCTGAAGGTCGAAGAGCCGCCGAAGCGCAGCGCCGGCGTCAAAGTTGCCGATGTGAAAGAACTCGTTGCCAAACTCAGAAACGAATCCAGGGTAATCTGATGTCCATACTCGTCATTGCCGAACACGACGGCAAACAACTCAAGCCCGGCACCACCAACACGGTCACCGCCGCAGCGAAAATCGGCGGCGACATCACCGTGCTGGTCGCCGGCCAGCAGTGCGCCGATGCGGCGCAGGCTGCGGCAAAAATCGCCGGCGTCAAAAAAGTGCTGCTCGCTGACGCGCCGCAGTATGCCGGTGGCGTTGCGGAAAACATCGCTGCACTGGTGCTGACCATTGCCGGCCAGTACACCCATATCCTCGCGCCGGCCACCGGCTTCGGCAAAAATTTCATGCCGCGGGTGGCTGCGACTCTGGACGTGCAGCAGGTTTCGGAAATAAGTGCCGTGGTCTCGGCTGATACCTTTGTGCGGCCGATCTACGCCGGCAATGCGCTGGCTACGGTGCAGTCCGCCGACAAAGTGAAGGTCATCACCGTGCGTGCCACCGGCTTTGATGCCGCAGCTGAAGTCGACAATGCGGGCGGCAGTGCTGCGGTTGAAAATCTCGCAGCGGGACCGGATACCGGCCTGGCGAAATTCAACGGCCAGGAATTGTCCAAGTCCGACCGGCCCGAACTGACGGCGGCACGCATCATCGTCTCCGGTGGCCGTGGCATGGGCAGCGGCGAGAACTTCAAGCTCCTCGAGGCACTGGCTGACAAGCTGGGTGCTGCAGTCGGCGCTTCGCGCGCGGCCGTGGATTCGGGGTTTGTGCCCAATGATTACCAGGTCGGGCAGACCGGCAAGATTGTCGCGCCCGATTTGTACATTGCTGTCGGCATTTCCGGCGCGATCCAGCACCTGGCCGGGATGAAGGACAGCAAGGTGATCATTGCCATCAATAAAGATCCGGAAGCGCCGATTTTTGCAGTGGCCGATTATTGGCTCGAAGAAGACCTGTTCAAGGCGGTGCCAGAGCTGACTCGGGAACTGGGATAAGGAACTTGGATAAGAACCTGAGGTAACATGAAGGGCGCTCCTGCGGGAGCGCCCTTTTTGTTTGTGACTGCATTTTGTTTGTGGATGCAGTCTGGAGCGCAGTCTGGAGATTTATCATGTCGACCTATAACGCGCCGCTGAAAGACATGCAGTTCGCCATCGCCGAGTTCGCCGGACTCGACGGCATTACTGCGTTGCCGGGCTGTAGCGAAGTAAACGCTGAACTGGTAGAGGCGGTGCTGACGGAAGCCGGAAAATTCGCGCAGGGCGTGCTTGATCCGCTGAGCCGCAGCGGGGACAAACAGGGCGCGCAATGGCGCGACGGCACGGTCACCGCGCCGGCCGGGTTCAAGGAAGCGTACGCGCAGTTTGCGGAAGCCGGCTGGAACAGCCTCGGGGGCAGCGTGGATCACGGCGGGCAGGGTCTGCCACACAGCATCGCCCTGCCGCTGCAGGAAATGTGGAACAGCGCCAACATGGCATTCAGCCTGTGTCCGATGCTGACCACCGGCGTGCAGGAGGCGCTGACCCATCATGGCTCGGCGGAGCTGGTTAAAACCTACATGCCAAAACTGGTGTCCGGTGAGTGGACCGGTACCATGAACCTGACCGAGCCGCAGGCTGGTTCAGATCTGTCGGCAGTACGCACGCGTGCCGTGCCAGAAGGCGACCAATACCGCATTCAGGGCACCAAGATATTCATTACCTGGGGTGAACACGACATGGCGGAGAACATCGTGCACCTGGTGCTGGCGCGCCTTCCCGACGCGCCGGAAGGGGTGAAGGGTATTTCGATGTTCGTAGTGCCGAAATTCCTGCTCAAGGACGACGGCATTCCCGGCGCGCGCAACGACATCCGCTGCGTGTCCATCGAACACAAGCTGGGCATCCACGGCAGCCCGACCTGCGTGCTGGCTTATGGGGATAAAGGCGGGGCGACCGGTTATCTGGTCGGCGAAGTCAATCGCGGCCTTGAATATATGTTTACCATGATGAACCACGCGCGACTGGGTGTCGGGATGGAAGGGGTGGGGATTGCAGAGCGCGCTTACCAGCATGCCCTGGAATACGCGAAGACACGGGTGCAGGGCCGCGCGATCGGCCAGAAGAGTGGTGATCGCGTGACCATCATCAATCACCCCGATGTGCGGCGCATGCTGCTGACCATGCGCGCGCAGACCGAAGCCATGCGCGCGTTGGGTTATTACGCGGCAGGCACGCTCGACCGCGCAAAACACCATACCGATGCGCAGCAACGTGCTGGCCACCAGTCGCGGCTTGACCTGCTGACGCCGGTGGTCAAGGGCTGGTGCACCGAACTCGCGGTGGAAATTGCGTCTCTCGGTGTGCAGGTCCATGGCGGCATGGGTTTTATCGAGGAGACCGGCGCCGCGCAATATCTGCGCGATGCGCGCATCACCACCATTTACGAAGGCACTACCGGCATCCAGGCCAATGACCTGATCGGGCGCAAGGTTGGTGCGGAAAAAGGCGCGGCTGCGCTGGCGCTGATTGCCGAAATGCGTACGCTTGATGCGCCGCTGGCCGCAGCCGGGGAGGCATTCACGACAATGCGCGCGTCATTCACGCAAGCCGTGGACGGGCTGGAGGCGGCGACGCGCTGGCTGGTTGACCATTACCGACAGGAACCCGAGGCGGCGGCGGCTGTCGCGGTGCCCTATCTGAAGCTGTTCGGCACGGTGGCCGGCGGCTGGCTGATGGCGCGTGCAGCACTGCTTGCGCGCGAGCGCCTGTCGGTGCCCGGTTCCGACCGCGCATTTCTCGAAGGCAAACTGGCGACTACGCGGTTTTATCTTGAACACCTGCTGCCACAGGCCGGTGCGTTGGCGCAGACGGTCACGCAGGGCGCTGCGAGCACGCTGGCGCTGGATGTGGCGGCATTCTGAGGATGGTCATGCCAAGCTTATGGATCGGATTGCCGGGACTGTTGCTGAGCGCTGCTGCGTTCGCGCAAACCCCATTGACCTGTGATCAGATTGTTGCCGGCGCGCAGGCGGGCCTGGAAATGCGTGACCGCGGCGCGTCACTGAACCAGGTGATGGCTGAAACCGAAAAAGGCGATTTGCGCGAACGTTTCAAGCCGGACGAGCTGGCGATGATGCGGCGCGCGGTGCGGCTGACGTTCACCAGCGAAATCTCAATCCATGAGCTGGCCGAAACCTGTGCTGCAAGCAAAGGCGGCGCTACCCGCCGCTGAGCAATACGTTATATTGGCACCCACAAACATGGCCATCAGCCACGTCAATGTCAGGGAGAAGCGAAAGATGAAAAGCGGTTGGCGGTCAGCAGCAGTGGTGGCGGGGATGATGTGGGCGTGCATTGCGGCTGGGGCGCAAAAACAGCCGAATGTGCCGCCGGAATACGAACGCGAAGGTGGTCCGTATGTACCGACGCCGAACGTGGTGGTAGACCAGATGCTGACGCTGGCAAAAGTGAGCGCTACTGATTATGTGATCGACCTCGGTTCCGGTGACGGCATCATTGTGCTCACGGCGGCCCATCAGCGCAAATCCAGCGGTTACGGCGTTGATATCGACGAGGAGTTGATACGGCTCAGCAATCAGCGCGCAAAAAGCCTGGGTGTTTCGGATCGGGTGCTGTTCGAGGCCAAGGACATTTTCAAGACGGATGTCAGCAA
>JAYUYQ010000067.1:0-2756 GCA_043752435.1 Betaproteobacteria bacterium | reverse complement strand
TGGTGCTGCAGGAAATCGGCTTGTTCGGGTTCTTTTCCATGATGATTTTCCTTGCCATTCTGGTTGTGGGTTTCATTTACGAATGGAAAAAGGGAGCGTTGGAGTGGGAATGAAAACGCGAGCCACGCGGCGAGGGGCCCCGGTCCCTCATCCCCGGCCCTTCTCCCGGAGGGAGAAGGGAGGCATATGTTTCCTCTCTCCCTCTGGGAGAGAGGTCAGGAGTGAGGGAACGGGGATCGACGCTCAAGCGAGCGGTTTCGGGCGCCGACCCATGGCAGGTGTTGCTTGCCGAAAATCGTTCGGAGGCGCCGACAAGAGCCGTCTCCTCACCACCGGTTCGAGGTAACTAAATGGGCGCCATCGAAACCATCAACGAAAACCTCAACGACCGCGGTTTCATCACCACGTCGGTTGACTCCCTGGTCAACTGGACGCGCACCGGCTCGCTGTGGCCGATGACCTTCGGTCTCGCCTGCTGCGCGGTGGAAATGATGCACGCCGGTGCGGCGCGTTATGACCTCGACCGTTTCGGCATCGTGTTCCGCCCCAGCCCGCGCCAGTCCGACGTGATGATTGTCGCCGGCACGCTGTGCAACAAGATGGCGCCGGCCTTGCGCAAGGTCTACGACCAGATGGCCGAGCCGCGTTGGGTGATCTCGATGGGATCCTGCGCCAACGGCGGCGGTTATTACCATTATTCCTATTCCGTTGTGCGTGGCTGTGACCGCATCGTGCCCGTCGACATCTACGTGCCGGGCTGTCCGCCGACTGCCGAGGCGCTGCTTTACGGCATCATCCAGTTGCAAAACAAGATCAAACGCACCAACACCATTTCCCGCTAGCCGTCGCCAGCCGCCAGCCCCCCCCTTCATGACCACTCGCCTCGAAACCCTGACCGCCGCGCTGCAGACCGCACTCGGTGACAAACTGGTCAGCGTAACCACGGCGCTGGGCGAGGTGACCGTGGTGGTGAAAGCCGAACACTTGCTTGCTGCCGGCACTATCCTCCGCGACGACCCGGCGTTGCATTTTGAACAATTGCTTGACCTCTGCGGCATGGATTACAGCGACCACGGCGAAGGTGCCTGGCAGGGTTCGCGCTTCGCGGTGGTGTATCACCTGCTGAGCATTGCGCTGAACCAGCGGTTGCGGCTGCGCGTGTTTGCACCGGATGACGGTTTTCCGGTGGTGGCGTCCGTGCTCGACCTGTGGTCTTCCGCCAACTGGTATGAACGCGAGGCCTTCGACCTCTACGGCATCATGTTCACCGGGCACCCGGATCTGCGCCGGCTGCTGACCGACTACGGTTTTGTCGGTCATCCCTTCCGCAAAGATTTCCCGCTGTCGGGCAACGTCGAAATGCGTTACGACCCGGACCAGCAGCGCGTCATTTATCAGCCTGTGACCATCGAGCCGCGCGTGATCACGCCGCGCATCATCCGCGAGGAGAACTACGCGGACTCCGAAGGTTTCCGCAAGGGTTGATGCATGGCTGAAATCAAAAACTATACGATGAACTTTGGGCCGCAGCATCCTGCGGCCCACGGCGTATTGCGCCTGGTGCTGGAGCTCGACGGCGAAGTCATCGAGCGCGCCGATCCGCACATCGGCCTGCTGCATCGCGCGACCGAAAAACTCGCAGAACACAAGACTTTCATCCAGTCGGTGCCGTACATGGACCGCCTCGACTATGTGTCGATGATGGCCAACGAACACGCGTACGTGATGGCCATTGAAAAGCTGCTCGGCATCGAGGTGCCGGAGCGCGCCCAGTACATCCGCGTGCTGTTCGATGAAATCACCCGGTTGCTGAATCACCTGCTGTGGCTGGGGGCGCACGGGCTGGACATCGGCGCGATGACCATATTCCTGTATTGCTTCCGCGAGCGTGAAGACCTGTTCGACACCTATGAAGCGGTGTCCGGTGCGCGCATGCACGCCGCCTATTACCGTCCGGGCGGCGTTTACCGCGACCTGCCGGACACGATGCCGCAGTACAGCGCCTCGCGCATCCATAACGCGGCGGCGATCAAAGGCATGAACGAAAATCGCCAGGGTTCGCTGCTCGATTTCATCGAAGATTTCAGTAAACGCTTCCCGACCTATGTCGATGAATACGAAACCCTGCTGACTGACAACCGCATCTGGAAACAGCGCACCGTCGGCATTGGTGTGGTGTCCCCGGAGCGTGCGCTGTCGCTGGGCTTTACCGGTCCGATGCTGCGCGGTTCTGGCATCGAGTGGGATCTGCGCAAGAAGCAGCCCTATGAAGTCTATGACCGCATGGATTTCGACATCCCGGTGGGCGTCAACGGCGACTGTTACGACCGTTACCTGGTGCGCATCGAAGAAATGCGTCAGTCGAACCGCATCGTCAAACAATGCGTTGACTGGCTGCGCAAAAATCCGGGTCCGGTGATGGTCGATAGCCACAAGGTGGCGCCGCCGTCGCGCTTGGCGATGAAAACCAACATGGAAGAGCTGATCCACCACTTCAAGCTGTTCACCGAAGGCATGCATGTGCCGCCGGGTGAGGCTTATGCGGCGGTGGAGCATCCCAAGGGCGAGTTCGGCATTTACCTGGTGTCTGACGGTGCGAACAAACCGTACCGGCTGAAAATCCGCGCACCGGGTTTTGCCCATCTGGCAGCGCTGGATGAAATGGCCCGCGGCCACATGATTGCCGACGTGGTGGCGATCATCGGCTCGCAGGACATCGTGTTCGGGGAAATTGACCGATGAGTGACCGATGAACG
>JAYUYQ010000066.1:0-2763 GCA_043752435.1 Betaproteobacteria bacterium | reverse complement strand
GCGGAGTTGTGGGATGTGCTGCCGCCGCATCAGAATGGCCAGAACACGCTGGAACAGATACTAAAATTTAAAGCGAGATCAGGCTTTTAGTGCGCAGGCTTGTAGTTTGCAGGCTTGTAGTTTGCAGGCTTGAGTTCGCAGACTTTTAGTTCGTCGGCTTGTAAGTACAACAGGAGGAGGACATCATGCATAAAACAGCAATCGCACTGGCATTGTTTCTGGTCGGCACCGGTACTGTCGCGGCGCAGGGTAAGGGCGCGACCGATTTCCCGACCCGGCCGGTCCGCATCGTCGTCGGCTTTACGCCCGGCGGCCAGCCCGATATTTTTTCACGGCTGATCAGCGTCAAACTCGGCGAAGCCTTGGGGCAGACCGTCATTGTCGACAACCGTCCCGGCGCCGGTGGCGCGATCGGCACCAAGATCGTGGCTGACGCGACGCCGGACGGCCATACGCTGCTGTGTGTATCGACCTCGCATGTCATTGCACCGGCAGTACGCAAGCTTAATTACGATCCGATCAAGGATTTTTCCGGCATCACACAGATGTACAGTGCTTCGTACATGCTGGTGGTGGCGCCAGGACTGGGCGTCAAAAACATCAGGGACCTGATCGCCATGGCGAAGGCCAAACCGGGCGCACTCAATTTCAGTTCGGCCGGTATGGGCAGCGGTACTCATTTTGCCGGTGAAGTGTTCAAGGAGGCGGCCAAGATTAATGTCGTACACGTGCCTTACAAGGGTATCCCCGAAGCGATGAGTGACACCATGAGCAATCGTGTGCAGTTTTTCATGGCGCCGCTGGCCAGTTCGGTGAACCAGGTGCGTGAGGGGCGCCTGATCGGTCTCGGTGTTACATCGCTGAAGCGTGCAGCGATTTATCCGGAGATTCCGACGATTGCCGAATCAGGACTGCCGGGCTTCGAGTTTGATTCATGGGGCGGTTTGCTGGCGCCGTCAAAAACATCGCGTGCCATCATCAACCGGCTCAATCTTGAAGTCGGCAAGGCATTGAGTGCGCCGGACATCCAGCAGCGCATGCGCACGATGGGCGCCGAGGCGGCGCCGAGCACGCCCGAGGCTTTGGACAAGCAGATCGCGCGCGAGATTGCGCTGATCGGCACCATTGCCAAGCGCGCCGGCATCAATCCCGAATAATGTCGGAAGCGCTGTTTCTCGACGAGGCCTGCGTCAGGCAGCTCGTCACGATGGAGGATGCGCTGGCGGCGGTTGAAGAGGTGTTTGCTGCGCAGGGCCGCGGGGGCGTGTTTAACGTGCCGCGGGTGCGTGCGCCGGTCAAGGGCGGCACGCTGCGTATCACTGCTGCCGTGCTGTCGTACCGCGGTTATTACGGCGTCAAGGTTTCCAGCACTGCGGTGTTCCACAGCAATGCCGGGCGCATGTTCTGTTTGTATCGTGAAGAGACCGGCGAGCTGTGCGCGATCGTGCAGGTGTTTGCGATGGGCGCGCTGCGCACCGGTGCGGCCAGCGGTATCGCCACCAAATTTCTGGCTAATGCCGATGCAGCCGTACTGGGTGTGCTGGGCTCGGGGCGACAGGCGCGCACGCAAGTTGATGCCATCTGTGCAGTGCGGTCCATCACTGAGATCCGCGTCTGGAGTCCGCGTCAGGCGAGCCGCGAGGCGTTTTGCGCTGATGTTGAAAATATGAATAAAATCAAATGCTTACCTGTCTGCGCACCGGAGGCTGCGGTGCGTGGCGCTGATGTACTGATTACCGCGACCACGGCAACTGCACCGGTCGTTCAAGGTGCGTGGCTTAAACCGGGGGTGCACATCAATGCCATCGGCGCGAACTTCGAACACCGGCGCGAGCTGGATACGGCAACGGTTGCTGCGGCGAAATTTATTGCCACGGACGATACCGAGCAGGTGCGTTATGAGTCGACTGACCTCGCAGTGCCGGTGGCCGAAGGCTTGTTGTCCTGGGGTCAGGTGCATAGCCTCGGCGATGTGGTCGCCGGCAAACTCAAGGGACGTCAGTCGCCTGAGGACATCACGCTTTTCAAATCACTGGGTGTGGCGATTGAGGATGTAGCGCTCGCCGCGCGTGCCTACGAAAAAGCGTTGCAGCTCGGCATCGGCATGACGCTGCCGGACCTGACGCGATAAGACGATAGGACAAATTCATGCCCCGCATCCCGCCCGTAGCACCCGCCCAGGAACCCGCCGAACTGAAACCGGTGTTCGATCAGTTGCGTGCCACCCGCGGCAGTGTGCCCGGCATGTACCGCACGCTGGCGCACCAGCCGGCAATACTCGCCGCACACCGCGCCTATTTCCATGCCGCACTTGACGCAGGCGTGCTGCCGCGTCCGTTCAAGGAAAAAATTGCCTGGCGTGTGGCGCGACTGCGCGGCTCGGAGTATTCCTCGGCGTCACATCGGCGCTATGCGCTGAAACACGGCGTTGCCGAAACCGAGCTGGCCGCCATCGATCGCGGTGATTACAAAACGCTCGCACCGCGTGAGGCGGCAGCATTGCGCTTTGCCGAAGCAATGGTCAAGGGGCAGGGCACCGTCAACGACGCGATTTATGTCCCGCTATCGCACCATTTCAATCCGGCGCAAATCGTCGAAATTGCCGCGCTGGTCGGCATCATGGAGCTGGCTTCCACGCTGGGTGCGGTGTTTGAACTGGCGCCGGATTGAAGAAAGCGCAGAGGGGGCCAGGGTCTGTTAACCATTATTTCATGAGTGCGACGGCGACGATTTGGCCTCAGGGCTAGGAGCGTCGAGCGCGGT
>JAYUYQ010000065.1:0-7188 GCA_043752435.1 Betaproteobacteria bacterium | reverse complement strand
GCCGTATCCCTGAAGCCGAGTCCTGTCGCCGCCTCACCGAGCAGGAAATAGGACAGGTCGTTCAGATAGCCGGTTTTCATCACGGCGATGGCCAGTTCGCGCCACTGACTTTTGCTGTGCAGGCTTTTCCAGTTACTGCGCTGGAAACCATAACCCAACACGCATTCGTAACCGCAGGTCAGCACCACATTGCCCTTGCGGAAGCGCCCGCAGCTGTCACCAATAAGTCACTCCGTCGAACCCGCCACCCGCGGCAATCAACAGGAGTAGGATATAAAAACCGTCGCGCCGGCAACAACCGCGGTGACAGCAACCGCACCCAAAGCAATCGGGCTTAAAGCGATCGCACTTAAAGCAATCGAACCTAAAGCAATCATATCCCGCCGCGCGACCGTTCATTCAATAACTGCCGGAGGAGCCATGCCGTCACTGCAACGCCTAGTCGCGCCGCTGTTCACGTTCATAGTTGCATTGATTATCGCCGCTGCAATGCCGGCTTTTGCTGCGAATTATCCCGATGCCAGGGAGGGCAGCTGGGTTGCCCGCGATTTTAAATTCCACACCGGCGAGGTGATGGCGGAAGTCACGCTGCATTACCGCACCATCGGCTCGCCATCGAACGAAGCCGTGCTGATCCTCCACGGCACCGCCGGCAATGGCGGCAACATGCTGACGCGGGCGTTTGCCGAAGAACTGTTCGGTCCCGGCCAACCGCTCGACGCCAGCAAATATTTCATCATCCTGCCCGACGCGCTGGGCACCGGTAAATCGACGCGGCCCTCAAGCAGCGACCTGCGCATGAAATTCCCCAAATACAATTACAACGACATGGTGCAGGCGCAGTACCGGCTGGTCACCGAGGGCCTCAACATCAAACATCTGCGCCTGGTGATCGGCAACTCCATGGGCGGTATGTATGTCTGGAACTGGGCCACCACCTATCCGGGGATGATGGACATTGCGGTGCCGATAGCCTGCCAGCCCGGCCCGATGTCGGGGCGCAACTGGCTGATGCGCCGCCTGCTCGCCGAATCGATCCGCAACGATCCGGAGTGGAATGAAGGCAATTACACGACGCAACCGCGCAACATGCAGCGCCTGCTGACCTACTTCGCCATCGCCACCAACGGCGGCAACATCGCGACCTACAATGCGGCGCCGACTTCCGCGCAGGCCGACGCGCTGCTGGCGAAGCGGCTGGCGGCGCCTTTCCGTGGCGATGCCAACGATGTGCTCTACCAATGGGAATCATCGGCCGATTACGATCCTTCACCGGGACTGGAACGCATCCAGGCCACGGTGCTGGCGATCAATGCCGCGGACGACGAACGCAATCCGCATGAGCTCGGCATGATGGAGAGCGCGATGAAGCGTATCAAGAACGGCCGCTACCTGCTGATCCCCGCCAGCGCCGACTCGCGCGGCCACGGCACCACCGGCAATGCAAAGTTCTACAAAAAGGAACTCGCGGAACTGCTGGAAAAAGCGCCGCGGCGTTAACCCGGGCGCAAAGCAGATTGCGGGCCGAAATACAACGGGCGCTGCAGCGTGAACTGCAGCGCCCGTTTCGTTTTAGCCTATCCCGCTCAGTCGGCCTTGGCGCCGGTTGATTTCACGACCTTGCCCCATTTCTCGATTTCGCTGCGGATGAACGCACCGAACTGCTCGGGGTTCAACACCGTCGGCACAAAATCATTGGCATCCATCTTGTCGAGCGTCACGCGATCCTGCAGCACAGCGGCGCTTTCCTTGTACAGCCGTGCGACGATGTCTGGCGGTGTTTTTGCCGGCGCCGCAATGCCATACCAGACGCTGGCTTCGTAGCCAGGCACGCCGGACTCGGCAATCGTCGGCAGGTCGGGCAATTTGGGGATGCGCTTTGCGCTGGAGATCGCCAGAGCCTTCAGCCGCCCGGCCTTGACGAACGGCATGGCGCCCGGCGTCGACGCGAACGAAAGCTGAATCTGCCCTGAGATCAGGTCGGTATTGGCCGGTGCCGCACCCTTGTACGGCACAAATACCATGTCAAGGCCGGCGGCGCTCTTGAACAACTCAGTCGCCAAATGCGCGGCATTGCCCGGTACAGCACCGAAGTTCAACTGACCCGGACGGGATTTCACCAACGCAATCAATTGCCTGATGTTGTTCGCCGGCAGCGTTGGATGCACTGCGACGACAAAAGGCGCTGAGGCCGCAAGCACGATGGGCGCGAAATCGCGCGCAGGGTGATAACCGATTTTCGGGTAAATGCTGACGTTGATCGACATCGGCCCGGAGGTTCCCATGAACAGCGTGTAGCCGTCCGGCGGCGACTTGGCGACCATCTCGGCGCCGATGTTGCCGCCCGCGCCGGGGCGGTTGTCGACAATCACTTGTTGCCCGAGACGCTCACCGAGCGGTTGGGCAATCAGCCGCGCCAGCAGGTCGGTGGGCCCGCCGGCCACCAGCGGCACCACCAGCCGCACCGTCTTAGTCGGATAGTTCTGGGCATGAACAGGGGTAAGGGCGGTCACTGCCAGGATGAATGCCAGTATCAGTTGCAACATGGGTTACTCCTTGTCAAATTCGAACACCACGATTTCGTGGTCGGTCAGTTCAGGCACCGTCACTGCACAGGCGCCATTGTGCATCTTCATTTCAAGTTGCGTTTCGTTCGAGGCAAGTCGCACCGCAACCACATGCCGCCCGGACGGTGGCCGTAAGCGCACCCCTATGCCGTGCACCGGCACCAGATTGCGGCCGGGATGGCGCCAGCCGGTGTTCAGCGGTTTGTCCAGCGGCAGGTTGATCAGGTGCACCAGCGCACGACCGGGCTGCCCCATGTGGGTGACATCCACATAATCCGGCGCATCGACTTCAAGTGCCATTGGCGCACCCGCTGCCCAGCGCACGGCATTCGCCAGCACACGGCCGAGATCGGGGAAGCCATAGTGGTAATACAGCGCCTCCATCGTATTCGCGAAATAGACAACGCGGCCTTTGTCACAACGGCCGCGCACCGCGACCGGAATGTCGGTGGTTTCGCGGATCGCGCTGTATTCCGGAATGCTGATCGTTGCCCCCGAATGCGCAATCACCGGCGGGATTAGGGTCAGCGGCACAGCCTGTCCGGCGCCGGCTTTGACTTCGACCAGCGCGCCTTCGTTGGGAATCAGGTCGGTGTCGCCGATGGCGTCGAGCAACGGATCGCTGCGGTCTTCGAGCTTGGCGTACGATGATTTAAGGCCTTCACGACGGCCCGCGTAGGTGATGCCCAGCGCCTGCGCGAACGCCGGCACCGGGCGTTCCGTACCATCCATCGCAAAGCGGCCGGCATCGAAGCTGGCAATCAGACCGCCGCCGCCGCTGGCATAGGTTTCGAGCGCCGCAGCAGCCGCATCCGACACGCAGGCGAGATTGGAAATTACCACGGCATGGTAGGCCTTGAGCCGTTCGACGGTGACGAGCTTGTCGGAAATCACATCGAAGGGAATGTGCGCTTCCTGCAGCGCGCAATACCAGCCGCGGATGAAATCGAGATAACGCGCATGCGGCTTGTCGCGGCCGTAGTTATCCTGGGTATGGCGCGACAGCACCAGCACGACGCGCGCCTGCGATTTGGCGCCGTCAAGATAACCCTGCCAGCGTTCGAGCCGCTGAAACACGGCTTTCATCGGCGCCAAGCCGCGGCGGTCGAACAGGTCGGAGTAGCCGCCATTGATGTGCAGCCAGGGGCTCACGCCATTGGCGACCTGCTGCGCGATCCACGGCCGGTTCTCGGCCTCGGGCGCGGCATACAACCGCCACCACGGATAGAAATAGCTCACGGTCATCCAGCGCGGCTTGTCCGGGGCGAGCGTCGCCAGGTATTTCGCCTGGATGCCCGGCCACCACGGCGCCGTGTGGCGCCGCTGGCATTCGAAGGTGGGAATGTCCTGGTGTTCGAGCCAGTAGTCGATGTCCCAGCCGCCGGGGCGGATGGTTTCCAGCGATTCCATCAACTGCACTGCGGCGATGAACACCGCGTCGTGCTTGACCGCGTGGATCTCACGATGCATCAGCGCGACCCAGTCGGCAATCCGTCGATACCGCCATTCGTTGTATTGACGCCAGACCGGATCGTCCCAGTTTTCATCGGGTATTCCCTGCCCGGATTCGGCGCGAAAGAGCGACTGGCAGGTGTTGCAATAACAGGCCCCGGTATCCCATGCGGCAAATTTGCCCTGATTGTTCCAGATGCCGTCGGCGTCGTAGCGGACCAGCATCTCGCGTACGACCTCAACAATACGTTCGCGGTAATACCCGGCGTTGGGACAGGTGACGTAATGCTCGCTGACTTCGCAGAACTTGCCGTCGCGGTCGCGGGCGAACCATTCCGGATGTTCGGCGGCCAGCGCTTTGGGCGCGCAGCTCGGATCAATACGCGCCAGCACCCGCATGCCTTCACGGTGCGCGACCGGAATGATTTCGGCGAGCAGGTCGCGGCTGCCGAGGCCGTCGGAAATGCGGTGGCCGGCAATTTTCGTCTGGTAGAACGCGACAATGCCGCCGCCGCTGATGCAAAACGCAGTGGCGCGGTACTCCTTCGCTGCGGCGACCAGTGCCTCGGCATCAACCTTCGGTTCATCGCCTTCGCGCAGGTTGAGCAACAGCACACGGTGGGCGCCGCTCCACCAGCCTTTCGCGGTCTCAGTCATGGCATCGCCAGTGCCTCAACAACGGCCCTGCAATGGGGTTTGTTCATATTGATGTTCCTGTGAAGGTGGGCGTCAACGCACCCGGTCCCCGAGAATAATACGCGATCGGTTTTACTGCCGGCCAAGGTCCGCATATTAAGCGAACAGCGGTCAGGGCGCGCAGGAAAGCAGGGAATTAAAAATTGACGCGACACCTGTAAAAAATAATTCCCCGCCGGTTGCCCGCACGGGGAATTTTTAAACAATTGTTTTTATTTGATTTTTATTGCTCCGCAAAACCGCTTGCGGAGTGTCCAACCTCCTCCTGCTTTCCCCGCGACCGGCTCTCCCGCCCTTAAATCCGCTACTGCGCTTTCATGCCGATCTGCTTGATCAGTGCAGACAGCTCGGCGTATTCGTCGGCCTGCATTTTCGCAAAATGTTCCGGTGAGCCAAAGCCCGGCACCGCACCCTGCTGCGCGAACTTCCTGCGCATGTCGTCTTCCTGCAGGATTTTCACGGTGTCGGCATTGAGTTTGGTGATGATCGCCCTGGGCACGCCTCTGGGCGCGATCAGGCCGAACCAGGATTCGCTGCGGTAGGCCGGGAATCCCGCTTCGGCCGCAGTGGGCACGTCGGGCAGCGCTTCGGCGCGTTTGTCGCCGCCAACCGCCAACGCGCGCAACTGCCCGGCCTTGATGATGCCCATGATCGCGGGCAGCGGATAGACATAAAACTGGATGGTGCCGGAGTTCAGCGCGATGCGGCTGTCGGGGCCCTGGCGGAACGGCACATGCACGACATCAACGCCGGCCTTGGCCGCAAACAGCGCGCCGGCCAGGTGCGAGGAGCTGCCGACACCGGCCGAGCCGTAATTGAGTTTGCCGGGGCTGGCTTTTGCCAGCGCGATCAGCTCGGGGATATTTTTGACGTTGACGCCATTGCCGAGCACGATGATGTTGTGCGTGAAGGCGACGAGCGAAATCGCCGTGAAGTCTTTCAGCGGATCGTAGGCTTTCTTTTCGCGGATCAGCACATTCGACAGATGCGGCTGACCGACCATCGCAATGGTGTGTCCATCAGGAACAGCATCGCGCGTGAGTTCGCTGCCGATCAGTCCGCCGGCGCCGGGCCGGTTGTCGACAACCACCTGCTGGCCGTAGGTCTCGGTGAGCCGCTGCGCCAGCAGGCGCCCGAGCACGTCGCTCGCTGCGGCAGGGGTGAAGGGCACGATCATGCGGATGGGCTTGGTCGGCCATTTGTTCTGCGCACCTGCGAAGCCCGGCAGACTCCCCAGGCCAAGTATCAGTACAGCAACGATGCCGCGATGCCATTGCATGACGCCCTCCTCATTGGTCTGGGGTCATTGCACCGGTGTTAAGGGCCTGACTCCAAGGTTGTGATTGACGCATGCTAGACGCATGGGCCGCGGGTTACAAGCAGCCGGCAACAAACCGTGCAGGCGCCGGATGGCGGATTGGCGCACCCCGGCTTTTGAACCTACAATCGCCTGCGTCGGCATCCCGATCAAACAACAGCCGCAGATGGAGGAGAACTTTATGTATGCCCGATTGCTGTGGACAGTGATTCCGTTCCTGTGGGCCCTGTTTGGCGGATGGGTCGCCGCTCACGCCGCCGAAAATTATCCGAACCGGCCGGTGCGCATCATCGTGCCCTATCCGCCCGGCGGCACCACCGACCCGACCGCCCGCGCCTTCTCCGGCTGGTTCTCCGATAAATTCGCCACCACGATGGTCATCGACAACCGCCCCGGTGCGGGTTCCACGCTGGGCCACGGCCTTGCCGCCAAAGCCACGCCTGACGGCTACACGCTGGTGCTCGGCACTTCCGGCGGGCTGGTGGTCAGCGCAGCGTTCGGCACCAAGCTGTCGTACGACCCGGTCAAGGATTTCACACCCATCGGCATCGGTGTCTATGTGCCGTTCCTGATCGTCGTGCATCCGTCGGTGCCGGCGAAAAACGTGAAAGAACTGGTCGAACTCGCCAAGGCGCAGCCGGGCAAGATTAATTTTGCATCGCCCGGCACCGGCACGCCCAACCACCTCGGCATGGAACTGCTGACGTCGCTCACCGGTGCAAAGTTCACCCATGTGCCGTACAAAGGCGGCGGCTCGGCCACAGTGGACCTGCTCGCCGGCCGCGTTCAGGCCATTTTCGGTGGCGCCGCACCGTGGCAGCCGCACATGGCCACCGGCAAGGTGCGCGCGATCGCGATCGGCCACCCGACACGGCTGGCCGCGCTGCCCGATGTGCCGGCGATCGCCGAGACCTATCCCGGATTCAATAACACCACCTGGTATGGCTTTCTTGGCCCCGCCGGCACGCCGGCGCATGTGGTGAAAAAAATCAACACGGAAATGAAAAACGCGGTCGCCAATCCCGCTTTCACCAAACATCTGGAATCCATCGGCATGGTGCCGACATCGACCACGCCGCAGGAAATGGGCGGCATGATCCGCAGCGAACTCGCGCGCTGGAAAAAAGTGGTGGCCGAGGCGGGAATCAAGCCGGA
>JAYUYQ010000064.1:0-16876 GCA_043752435.1 Betaproteobacteria bacterium | reverse complement strand
GTATTGCCGAAAGCGACGGTGTGCACGTGATTTCGATGCCCGGTCATGCCGGCCTGCTGTCACCGATCCTGCATACGGTGCCGCTGCAATTACTGGCGTATCACACGGCCCTGCACCGCGGCACCGATGTCGACAAACCGCGCAATCTCGCGAAGTCCGTGACCGTCGAGTAAAAGACCGGCTGCGTTAGCGCAGGGCCGCTTCGCTGCGTACCTTCTGCACCAGTCCATCGAGTATCAGCACGGTGCTGTTCAGCGACTCGCCCATGCTGCCGGAAGTCAGGTAGCGGCCATTGACCACCAGTGAGGGCGTACCGGCGATGCTGTAAGCCCGGCTCAGCCTGGCGGCTTCCTCAACTTTGCGCTGTACTGCCGGTGAATTGTAGGCCTCATCCCAGCGTTCGCGTGCGATGCCGTTGCGCACTGACCACTCCGACATCACTTCGGGCTTGCTCATGGACAGTTCTTCCACGTGGTAGCCGTGGTAGACACGCTGGTGCAGGCGTTCAACTTCGCCCAGTGCTTCCAGCGTGTAATAGATGCGCGCATGCGCTGCCCAGCTGTCACGCAATATCGCGGGAATGCGGCGCACGGTGACGTCGGCGGGTTTACGGCTGATCCAGCGTTCCAGCGCCGGTTGCAGGTTGTGGCAATGCGGGCAGCCGTACCAGAAAAAATCGATGACTTCAATGCCGTTGGCAACGCTGACCGGCTGCGGCTTGATGACCCGGTATTCGATTTCGGCACGGACGGGTTGCTGTGCCGCGCTCGTACCGTTAAAAAAAACCAGCAGCGCGAGCGCGCAGACCATCAGGTTCGCTGGCGCCCGCAGCATGCTTATTTTGCCCCTTTGTTTTTCCGCGCTTCGGCGATCAGGCCGTCAACGACCTGGAAAAAGCGGTCGTAATCGACACTTTTATCGGCTTTCAGTGTTCGCGACGGTGCGGTCAGGAACTGGCCGTCGATGACCAGCGCGGGCGTACCGGGGATGTCATATTTACGGGTCAGCTCGATCGAACGCTGGGTGCGGCCATTGATACCGAACGAGTTGTAGACATCAGCGAATTTTTTGCGATCGACACCCTTGGTGGCTGCCCAGTCGAAAATCGCATTGGCATCGATCAGCGATGCGCGTTGCTTGTGCAGTGTGGCGAACATTTCCTGGTGCAGTTTGTCGACCAGGCCCATGGTTTCAATGGTGTAGTACGCCTTGGTCAACGGGATCCACGAGTCCTGGAATACCGCGGGTACGCGCTTGAATTCGACATCAGCCGGCTTGCGTTTAAGCCAGGCTTCCAGCGGCGGCTGCAGGTTGTTGCAATGCGGACAGCCGTACCAGAAAAATTCCAGCACTTCGATTTTGTTGCCGCTTTCGGTGGGTTGCGGCGGTTTCACCACCGAATAATCCTTACCAGTGGTCAATTGGGCGTGGGCGGTGGCAAATGCGAGGCTGAGACCCAGGGCCAGCAGCATGCGCAGAAAAAAACGGGTTGATTGCATGACAGACTCCGGTGAACAGCGTTATTCAGCAAACGGCGTTATTTATCGGCGTCGCGCACTTTAATTAACGTAGTGTCGATGCCGTTCTTCTTCAGAGTGTCGCGGGTGCGGTTCAGTTCCTCGACATTACCGTATGGACCGATGCGTACGCGGTGCCAGATCCCACGCTCGGGCAGAGTCGTGGTCTGGATCGAGGCCTGCATGCCGAGCAGGGCCAGCCGGGCTTTGAGGTTGTCGGCGTCAGGCGCGCTCTGGAAGGCACCAGCCTGCAGGTAGAAGGATTCCTTGGTCGCGCCCCTGGCATCGCGCAGCTGCTGGTCGGTGGCAGGCTCTTCAACGCCGGGCAGTATCTTGTAAAAATCAAAGCGCGGTTTGCCGTCTGTGGCGGATTTGCCGCCCTTTTCCGGGGTTTTGGCCGGGTCCGCAGTTTTAGCCGGCTCAGATTTTGCTGATGGCGCTTTTTGAGGGAAGGGATTGGGCATTTTGTTGATGTACCAGGCAACGCCCAGCGCAATGCCCAGACCCAATACCAGTCCGATCAGAATGCCGATGAACAGCGAGCCCCCGCTGCTGCGGGAGGTGCTTTTGCGTTCACTGCCTTTATAGTCTCTGCTCACGAGTCAATCTTACATTTTTTCAGGGGCGCCGACACCCAGCAGGGCGAGACCGTTGCGCAGCACCTGCCGCACCGCCAGCGCCAGCGCCAGTCGGGCGCGCGTCAAGGCGGCATCATCGACGAGAAAACGCTCGGCGTTGTAATAACTGTGGAATTCCCCGGCCAGATCCTTCAGATAGAACGCCAACATGTGCGGCGTCAGTTCGCGCGCAGCGCTTTCGACGATGTCCGGATACTCCAACAGATTTTTCAGCAATCCGGCTTCGTGCACCGAGGCTAGCGCTGCCAGATCGGCGTCACGCAGGGTTGTTGCATCACCACCCCATTGTTCCAGCACGCTGCAGACGCGGGCATGCGCGTACTGGATGTAATACACCGGGTTGTCGTTGCTCTGTGCTTTGGCAAGGTCGAGGTCGAAGTCGAGGTGCTGGTCGCTTTTGCGCAGCACATAGAAAAAACGCGCGGCGTCGTTGCCCACCTCACGGCGCAGTTCGCGCAGCGTGACGAATTCGCCCGAGCGCGTTGACATTGAAACCTTCTGACCGTCGCGGTAGAGCACGGCGAACTGCACCAGCGCCACATTCAGCCGCGTCGGTTCCACGCCGAGCGCCTGCAATGCGCCTTTCACCCGCGGAATATAACCGTGGTGATCGGCACCCCAGACATCGATGACCACATCGAACCCGCGGCCGAATTTCTCTAGGTGGTAGGCGATGTCGCTGGCGAAATAGGTGTACTGGCCGTTTTCCCGCTGCACCACGCGGTCTTTTTCGTCACCGAAATCGGTAGAGCGGAACCACTGCGCGCCGTCTTTGACGTAGAGGTGGCCGCGCTGCTCCAGTTCACGAACCGCACGCTCAACCTGGCCGGAGGTGTACAGCGAACGTTCTGAGAACCACTGGTCGAAGGTGACGCCGAATTCTTCCAAGTCGTTTTTGCAGTCGGCCAATTGCTGCTGCAGCGCATGACGGTGCACGCGGTCATAGTCTGCGCCAAGCAGGGCTTTGGCGTTGCTGATCAGGTCATCGAGATGTTTTTCCGCATCGGTGGCGACATCGACCGCGCCGGCTGCAGCCTCGGCCCAGTGTTTGAGATAACGCGCGCCATCAGCGGTAAGCAATTCCGCTGCCATCGTGCGCACATAGTCGCCCTGATAGGCATTTGGTGGAAAACTGACGGTTTCACCGCTTAGTTCTAGATAACGCAGCCAGGTCGACAGCGCCAGGATGTCCATCTGCCGGCCGGCGTCGTTGACATAATATTCGCGCGAAACATCAAATCCTGCAGCGGTGAGTATGGTGGCGACGCTGGCGCCGTACGCTGCGCCGCGACCATGGCCGACGTGCAGCGGCCCAGTAGGATTGGCCGAGACGAATTCAATTTGCATTTTTTTGCGCTGGCCGAAAGTACTGGTGCCGTAGTTTTCACCAGCATTGAGCACGCGGCCGACCACCTGCTGTTTGTACGATTGAGTCAGAAACAGGTTGATGAATCCGGCACCGGCGATTTCGGCTTTTTCCAGGTCCGGCGACGCTGGCAGCGCGGAGACCAGTTGCTGGGCAATGGTGCGTGGATTTCCACGCAACTCTTTCGCCAGTTGCAACGCGATGTTGCAGGAGAAGTCGCCGTGCTGCGCCAGTTTGGGCCGATCCAGCACGATGCCGGCACTGGTGCCTGCGGGCACCACATTCGCCAAAGCCTGCTGCAGCAGGCCAGCGAGCAGCGTTCTGGCGTCAGTGTGATTGGTAGTCATTTCAGAATGGCGTCATCGCGCAAACAACGGGCATCGGAACACGGTCCGGTGATGCGTCACGATGGATTTTGTTCTGCGAAAAAGAGCCGAATTCTAACATGGCTCATCTCTGCGGTGACCCTCTTCCGTTGGCTCAGAATTCCGCCGGGTCCACATCCAATGACCAGCGCGCCGCGGTACTCGCGGCCTCCGCCAGATGCGGGCGCCAGGCGTTGAGGAAGGCACGCAAATCGGCGCGCGACGGCGATTGCACCAGCAGGTGTGCGCGTTCGCGGCCGGACTTGCGCATCATGTTGGCGGGCACCGGGTCGTAAACCGTGACCGCCGGTTTGAGGTGACGGGCACTGCGCGCGGCCTGTACCAGAAACTGCAACGCGACCTCCACGGTGCGTGCTTCGGCGCGCAACAGAGCCTGATGCACATAAGGCGGAAACCCTGCCTGTTGCCGCTCCGCCAGCAGGCTGCGCGCATAATGGTCGAAATCCTGATCGCGCAGCGCCGCATACAGAGGATGGTCGACAAACTCGGTCTGCACCAGCACTTCGCCCTGTTCGGTGCCGCGACCGGCGCGGCCCGCGACCTGGGTCAGCAAGGCGTACAGCCGTTCCGCGGCGCGAAAATCGTTGCTGTAGAGCATGCCGTCGGCGTTGACCACGCCGACCAGATTCAGGTGCGGGAAATCATGGCCCTTGGCAAGGATTTGCGTGCCGACGAGGATGTCGACCTTGCGCTCGCGGATGCGGCTGCGCATGTCCTGCCAGGCGTCCTTGCGCCGCGTGGAGTCGCGGTCGACGCGCAGGATGCGCGCTTTTGGAAATTGTTTAACGAGTGCGGCTTCGATGCGTTGCGTACCCTGCCCGACCGGCGCCAGATCGGCATCGCCGCATTCCGGGCAGGCCGTGGGCACGGCGCTGTCGTGGCCGCAGTGATGGCAACGCAGCCGGCGTTCGCGCAAATGCACCACCAGTTTTGCCGAGCAGCGTTTGCAATCGGACATCCAGCCGCAACTGCCGCACATCAGCACGGGAGCGTAACCGCGGCGGTTGATGAACACCATGCTTTGTTCGTTACGATCAATCCGTTTGCCGATGGCCGCGATCAGCCGGGCGGACAAACCGTCAGCCGTTTTTTCATGGCGCAGATCGACGCATGAAATCACCGGCGGCCGGGCATTGATCCGGGCCGGCAGCGTCAGCAACTGGTAACGGCGGTCAACGGCATTGCGGTAGGTTTCCAGCGCCGGCGTGGCCGAACCGAGCACCACTGGCACGTTCGCGTGCCGGGCGCGGACCACGGCCAGATCGCGTGCTGAATACCGAAAACCTTCGCCTTGCTTGAACGAAGTGTCGTGTTCTTCATCGACGATGATCAGACCGAGATCGGGTAGTGGTGTAAAAACCGACAGCCGTGTGCCGAGCACAATGCGCGCGCGGCCGCCGCGTGCGGCTTGCCAGCGTGTAGCGCGCTCACCGTCTGCCAGACCACTGTGCAGCGTGGCGACCGGAATGCCGGGAAACCGCGCAATGACCAATGATTCCAGTTGCGGGGTCAGCGCAATTTCCGGCACCAGCAGCAGCACCTGGGAATTGCGGCTGAGTGCTGCGGCTATGGCATGCAGGTAAACCTCGGTTTTGCCGCTGCCAGTGATGCCCCACAGCAGGACCGGCTGATAGGTTCCCAGTGTCGCCGTGATGGCGTTGGCCGCAGCGATTTGTTCCGCAGTCAGCGTTGGCCCAGCGGACGGTGCCGTCATGATCATCGGAGCGTCCTGTGGCAGCACACAGGTTTGCACCCAGCCCTGCGCGATGAAGGCCACCAGTGCCTTGCGTGTTGCAGCGCCCAGCGCGGAGATTTCGGCGTGGACAATCACGGGCCGGCTTTGCAGTAACGCCAGCAGCTCGCGTTGCGCGTGAGCGCGTGGCGGTAATGTTGCGACTTCGGTGGTGGCGCCCGCAGCAGTCAGCGCATAAGCCGTCGGCGTTTTCTCCCGGCTGCGCACGCGGCGCAGCGCGACCGGGACAGTGGCCATGATCACGGCACCCAGCGGATGCACGTAATAATCGGCGGCGAATTCAAGCAGGCGCAGGTCGGCGCGGCCCAGCAGCGGCTCCGCATCCAGCACAGAGATGACGCGTTTAAGTTTGGCTTCCGGTACTTCGCTGGCATCCGGCCGGGCAACGATGATGCCGATCAATTTCTGCTGGCCGAAGGGCACCAGCACTCGCGCGCCAACGTGCGCTGCGCAGTCATCACAGCGGTAATCGAACAGTCGCGCTACCGGTACATCCAGTGCAACACGGATCAGGCTCATCACGGGGATTAAAGGGGCGAAAAAAGTTAGCGCGTGAAGTTCAACAGGATTATCGGAAAGACCGCCAACTTGTGTGCCTGCAAGACTTTTTAAGTATCCGCGCTTGTGGATAAACTTGTTGATCAAATCCGTCTGGGCGGAATTTTTGTTTGATTCAATGACCTTGCCACAGCGCTACCGCAGGCGCTACTTTATAAAAATATAAATAAAATCATACACTTGCACAATGTGGCCGGGATGGTGCCCAGTGCAGGTCGTGGCCTTGCTCCGCTAACTCCTTGCTGTGCATAAGCTTTTTGCTTCTTATGCCGTTCGCGGGGTTCAGTGGTATTGGCGGCTCAGCCCATGCACGGCATCGACCAGCGCGGCAACATGCTCCGGTGGGGTGAACTGCGAAATGCCATGGCCCAGGTTGAACACATGTCCTGGTCCCGTGCCGAACTGGCGCAGCACGGCGTCGACTTGGGTGCTGATGGCCGCCGGGTTGCTGAACAGCACCATCGGATCGAGATTACCCTGCAACGCGACTTGGTTGCCGATGCGGCGGCGGGCGGCGCCGAGATTGACGGTCCAGTCGAGGCCCACGGCATTGCAGCCGATGGCCGCAATGTCCTCCAGCCACAGACCCCCGCCCTTGGTGAAGACGATGCTGGGGATGATTTGGCCATCCCACGCCCGATGTACACCGGCAATCACGCGGCGTAGATACTGCAGCGAAAATTCGCGGTAGGCAGCATCGGACAGCGAACCGCCCCAGGTGTCGAACACCATGATGGCCTGTGCACCGGCTTCAATCTGCGCGTTCAGGTAAGCAATCACCGCGCGAGTGTTGATATCCAGCACATGGTGCAGCAGATCGGGCCGGGAGTAGAGCATGCTTTTGATGGTACGGAAATCATCGCTGCCCCCGCCCTCGATCATGTAACAGGCTAGGGTATACGGGCTGCCGGAAAATCCGATCAACGGTACCGAGTTGTCCAGCGCGCGGCGAATCTGTTTCACCGCATCCAGCACATAACCCAGACTGGCGCCCGGATCCGGTACCGTCAGTTTGCGGATCGCCGTTTCGTCGCGTAGCGGCCGCTCGAATTTCGGGCCTTCGCCTTCGGCGAAATACAAACCGAGACCCATGGCGTCGGGCACGGTCAGGATGTCTGAAAACAGGATGGCCGCATCCAGTTTGAATCGCGCCAGCGGCTGCAGCGTGACTTCCGTGGCGAAGTCGGGATTTTTGGCCAGCGCGAGAAAACTGCCGGCGCGTTTGCGCGTTGCGTTGTATTCCGGCAGGTAACGCCCGGCCTGGCGCATGACCCAGACAGGGGTGTACGGCGTCGGTTGCCGCAGCAGCGCGCGGATCAGGGTGTCGTTTTTTAACATCAGAATTGAGCCGTTAGGATTAGGGAATGAGGAATGAGGAGTGAGGATTGTGGAATTCAGCGCCAGTGTATGACGTCCTATCCTATATCCTCACTCCTCAATCCCGCCGCTTCAGCGTGGCAGTTCCGTCGACCCCATCAAAAACTCATCAACCGATCGCGCACACTGCCGGCCTTCGCGAATCGCCCACACGATCAGCGACTGCCCGCGGCGCATGTCGCCGGCGGTGAATACCTTGTCGACGGAAGTCTGGTATTGGTCGGTGTCTGCCTTGACGTTGCCGCGGTTATCCTTGGCCACGCCCAGTTGCTCGAGTAACCCGCCCGGCACCGGTCCGGTGAAGCCCATCGCCAGCAGCACCAGACCAGCCTTGATGGTGAATTCAGATCCCGCCACTTCGCGCATCTGCCCGTCTTTCCATTCCACCCGCGCGGCGACCAGTTTCTCGACCTTGCCGTTTTGTCCTTCGAAGCGTTTGGTTGCCACTGCCCAGTCGCGCTGGCAGCCTTCTTCGTGCGAGCTTGAGGTGCGCAGCTTGACCGGCCAATACGGCCAGACCAGGGGCTTGTTTTCCTGTTCAGGTGGTTGCGGCAGCAGCTCAAACTGCATCACGGACGCAGCGCCATGCCGGTTCGATGTGCCGACACAGTCGGAGCCGGTATCGCCGCCGCCGATCACCACCACGTGCTTGCCGGTGGCCTTGAGCTGTTCTGCAATTTTGTCGCCGGCCACCACCTTGTTTTGCTGCGGCAGGAATTCCATCGCGTAATGCACGCCATCGAGGTCGCGGCCGGGTACCGGCAGATCACGCGGCTGCTCCGCGCCGCCGGCCATCACCACCGCGTCGAATTCATCGACCAGCTTTTTGGCCGGAACAGCACCGCCGATGTCCTGATTGACACGAAACTCGACGCCTTCAGCACGCATCTGCGCCATGCGACGGTCGATCAGGTGCTTTTCCATTTTGAAATCGGGGATGCCATAACGCAGCAGGCCGCCGACGCGATCCGCTTTTTCGAAGACCACGACATCGTGTCCGGCACGCGCCAGCTGTTGTGCTGCGGCGAGCCCGGCGGGGCCGGAGCCGATGATCGCGACACGTTTGCCGGTTTTTTTCACCGGCGGCTGCGGTACCACCCAGCCTGATTCCCAGCCCCTGTCGATGATGGCGTGCTCGATGGATTTGATGCCGACCGGCGCGCTGTTGATGTTCAGCGTACAGGCGGCCTCGCAGGGCGCCGGGCAGACGCGGCCGGTGAATTCGGGGAAATTATTGGTCGAGTGCAGAGTGTCCAGTGCGCGCTGCCAGTCCTGCTTGAACACCAGATCGTTCCAGTCCGGGATGATGTTATTGACCGGGCAGCCGCTCATGCAGAACGGCGTGCCGCAATCCATGCAGCGCGCGCCCTGGATGCCGGCCGCCTCGCTGGTCAACGGATGAATGAATTCGCGCCAGTGCTTGAGTCGTTCCAGCGGCTGATCCGCAGCTTCATGCAGTCGTTCGAATTCCAGAAATCCGGTTACTTTTCCCATGACTGTCCAACCCCTGAACATAACGCCCGTGAGGGCAAAAAAATAATACCTGCGCAGTGTCGCCCGTCTATGCTGTTCAGGCGGCGATCTTCTTGCCCTTTGCCGCGAGTTCACCCAGCGCCCGGCGATATTCGTTGGGGAATATCTTGATGAACTTGCTGCGGGAGGCAGGCCAATCAGCGAGGATCTGTTGCGCGCGGGTGCTGCCGGTATAGCGCGCGTGATTTTCGACGAGCCGCCGCAGCACCGTCTCGTCGGCTTCGCCCATGTGCCATACATCACGCGACAGCTTGGCGTCCTGCTCGGCTTCGCTGAGCAGGGGTTCCAGCTTGACCATCGCCGTGTTGCAGTAAGAAGCAAAGGTGCCATCCTCGTCGTAGACATAAGCGATGCCGCCCGACATGCCGGCGGCAAAGTTGCGGCCGGTGGCTCCGAGTACGACCACCGTACCGCCGGTCATGTATTCGCAGCCATGGTCACCCACGCCTTCGACCACGGCTTGAGCCCCTGAGTTACGTACCGCAAAACGTTCGCCGGCAACCCCGCGGAAATAGGCTTGACCGGCAATCGCGCCATAGAGCACGGCATTGCCGGTGATGATGTTGTGCAGGGCATCGCCGCGGAATTTCGGCGACGGCTGCACGGTTATGCGGCCGCCGGACAACCCTTTTCCGCAATAGTCGTTGGTGTCGCCGATCAGCTCCAGCGTGATGCCGCGCGACAGGAACGCGCCCAGGCTTTGTCCCGCCGAGCCGGCGAAACGCACGCGGATGGTGTCATCCGGTAGTCCTTCGTGGCCGTAGCGTTTGGCCACTTCGCCGGAGAGCATGGTGCCGGCCGTGCGGTTAATGTTGCGGATCGGCATTTCGATGGTGACTTTATCGCCGCGCTCCAGCGCAGACGCCGCCAGTTCGATCAGCCGGTGATCCAGCGCCTTGTCGAGCCCATGGTCCTGGGTTTCGGTATGGAAACGCGAAACCTCGGGGCCGATTTGCGGCAGGTGGAATATCCGGCTGAAATCGAGGCCGCGGGCTTTCCAGTGTTCGATGCCCTTGCGCATGTCGAGCAGGTCGGCGCGTCCGATCAGGTCGTTGAACTTGCGGATGCCCAGCTTGGCCATCAGCTCGCGGATTTCTTCGGCGACGAAGAAAAAGTAATTGATGACATGTTCGGGCTTGCCGGTGAATTTCCGGCGCAACACCGGATCCTGCGTCGCCACACCCACCGGACAGGTGTTGAGATGGCATTTGCGCATCATGATGCAGCCTTCCGCGACCAGCGGTGCGGTTGCAAAGCCGAATTCGTCGGCGCCGAGCAGCGCGCCGATGATCACGTCGCGCCCGGTTTTCATCTGACCGTCGACCTGTACCGCGATGCGGCCGCGCAAGCGGTTCAATACCAGCGTCTGCTGGGTTTCGGCGAGACCGAGTTCCCACGGTGTGCCGGCGTGTTTGATCGACGACCAGGGGCTGGCGCCCGTGCCGCCGTCGTGGCCGGAAATTGTCACGTGATCGGCCTTGGCCTTGGCCACACCCGCCGCCACCGTGCCAACGCCGACTTCAGATACCAACTTGACGCTGATCGAAGCCCCGGTATTGCTGTTTTTCAGGTCGTGGATCAGTTGCGCCAGATCCTCGATCGAATAAATGTCATGGTGCGGGGGCGGTGAAATCAGTTCGACGCCGGGTGTCGAATAACGGATCTCGGCGATGTACTCGGAGACTTTGCGACCGGGCAGCTGGCCGCCTTCGCCGGGTTTTGCGCCCTGCGCCATCTTGATCTGGATCTGCTCGGCGCTGGCCAGGTATTCGGCGGTGACGCCGAAGCGGCCCGAGGCCACCTGCTTGATTTTCGATTTCAGTGAGTCGCCCGCGAGCAGCGGGATGTCACGCACGACGCGGTCTGCGCCAAGGCGCGAAGCCATGGTTTCGCCGGCCTTGATCGGTGCGTAACGCTTGCGGTCTTCGCCGCCCTCGCCGGTGTTGGATTTTCCGCCGAGGCGATTCATCGCGACAGCGAGCGTAGCGTGGGCTTCGGTGGAAATCGAACCCAGCGACATCGCGCCGCTGGAGAACCGCTTGACGATATCCACAGCCGGCTCGACTTCGGCGATGTCCACCGGCGTGCAGTGGTTGAAACGGAACTCAAACAGACCGCGGAACGTCATGTGCCGCTGCGACTGGTCGTTGATGATGTCGGCGTATTCGCGATAGGTCGCCGCGCTGTTGGCGCGTGTCGCGTGTTGCAGCTTGGCGATGGCGTCCGGGGTCCACATATGGTCTTCGCCGCGCACCCGCCAGGCGTATTCGCCGCCGGTGTCGAGCGCGCCGGCCAGTACCGGGTCACCGCTGAACGCGCCGAGATGCGTGCGGATCGCTTCTTCCGCCACTTCAAACAGGCCGATGCCGCCGATGTTGGATGAGGTGCCGGTGAAATATTTTTCGATCAGCGGACGCGACAGGCCGATGGCCTCGAAAATCTGCGCGCCGGTGTACGACATGTAGGTCGAGATGCCCATTTTCGACATCACTTTGCGCAGACCCTTGCCAATCGCCTTGACGAAATTCTTGATCGCCTTGTAACCATCAACGTTGGCACCGAACTGGCCGCTTTCAGCGATTTGCAGCACGGTTTCCAGCGCGAGGTAGGGATGCACGGCTTCAGCGCCGTAACCGCCAAGCAGTGCGAAGTGATGCACTTCGCGCGCCGATCCGGTTTCGACAACGAGCCCGGCGCTGGTGCGCAGGCCCTTGTCGGTCAGGTGGTGATGGATGGCGGAGAGTGCAAGCAACGCCGGGATCGCGAGATGTTCGCGATCCACCTTGCGATCAGAAATGATCAGGATCGAATAACCGGTGCGCACCGCGTCTTCCGCTTGAGCGGCGAGGCTGGCCAAGCGGGCTTCAATGGCTTCCTTGCCCCAGGCCACCGGATAGGTGATGTCGAGTTCGCAGGATTTAAATTTGCCGTCGGTGTAGCTTTCGATGTGGCGGATTTTTTCCATCTCGAAAAAATCGAGCACCGGCTGACTGACCTCGAGACGGATCGGCGGATTCATTTCATCGATGCCGAGCAGGTTGGGTTTCGGCCCGATGAATGACACCAGCGACGTCACCAGTTCCTCGCGGATTGGATCGATCGGCGGGTTGGTGACCTGCGCAAACAGCTGTTTAAAATATTGGTATAAGTTCTTGTTTTTATTGGATAAAACAGCCGGCGGCGAATCGTTGCCCATGGAGCCGATGGGCTCTTCGCCATTGGCCGCCATCGGCATCATCAGGAACTTCAGGTCTTCCTGGGTGTAGCCGAAGGCCTGCTGGCGGTCGAGCAACGGCACGCTGCTACGCTCGGGTTGTGATTTCTGACTTTCGACGTCGTCGAGTTTGACGCGGATGCGTTCCATCCACTCGACATACGGTTTGCTCGAGGACAGGGAGTCCTTCAGTTCCTCGTCCTCGATGATGCGGCCTTTTTCGAGGTCGACAAGGAACATCTTGCCCGGCTGCAAACGCCACTTTTTGATGATTTTTTCTTCGGGGATGGGCAGGCAGCCGCACTCCGAACCCATGATCACCAGGTCATCATCAGTGACGATGTAACGCGCCGGGCGCAGTCCGTTGCGGTCGAGCGTAGCGCCGATCTGGCGGCCGTCGGTGAACGCGATCGCTGCGGGACCATCCCACGGTTCCATCATCGCGGCGTGGTATTCGTAGAACGCGCGGCGGCTGGGGTCCATCAGGGTGTGACCTTCCCACGCCTCCGGGATCATCATCATCACCGCATGGGCGATGGAATAACCGCCCATCACCAGCAATTCGAGCGCGTTGTCGAACGACGCCGAATCCGACTGGCCCGGGTAAATCAGCGGCCACAGCTTGTTCAGGTCATTGCCGAGCACCGGGCTGGAAATGGCGCCTTGGCGCGCTCGCACCCAGTTCACATTACCGCGCACGGTGTTGATTTCACCGTTGTGGGCGATCATGCGGAACGGGTGGGCGAGATCCCAGGTCGGGAAGGTATTGGTGGAGAAGCGCTGGTGCACCAGCGCCAGTGCAGATACCACGCGCGGATCCTGCAGATCCTTGTAGTAGGTTCCGACTTGCGACGGCAGCAGCATGCCTTTATAGACGATGGTGCGCGCCGACATCGACGGCACCCAGAACTCTGTGCCGTGGGCGAGGTTCAGTGCGCGGATGGCGTGGCCCGCGCTTTTGCGGATCACGTAGAGTTTGCGTTCGAGTGCATCAGTGACGCGGATCGCGGAACTGCGTCCAATGAATACCTGACGGATCACCGGCTCAACTTTTTTGACCGATTCGCCGAGATCTTCGCTGTCGACCGGCACGTCACGCCAGCCGAGCAGGAGTTGTCCTTCGTCCTTGATCGCGCGTTCGATTTCATATTCGCAGGCAAGACGCGATGCCGGTTCGCGCGGCAGAAACACCATGCCGATGCCGTATTGGCCAGGCTGCGGCAGTTTGACGTCCTGCTTGGCCATTTCCTCGCGGAAAAAAGTATCCGGAATCTGGATCAGGATGCCAGCGCCGTCGGAGGCCTTGGGATCAGCACCCACTGCGCCACGGTGCGTCAAATTGCGCAGTATGGTCAGACCCTGGTCAACGATGTCGTGACTTTTCTTGCCCTTGATATTGGCAACAAAACCGACGCCGCAGGCGTCGTGTTCATGGTCTCCGTCATACAGACCTTGGGGTTCCGGCAGATTCGGGTGAGCCATCAAGAGCCTCGTAAAAACATGATTATAATCAATAACTTACGCACTATTTTCTACGGCGCCACAAATCCTGACGATCCACATGCTAAAAGCAGGGTGAAACCGGATAAGTCTACCTGCATCAAGGGGTTGCTTCAACCGCCGCCGCTGCGCAAACCCACTAAAAAACCTCAGCTGATGTCGATAGAAAACAGGCGCCGATGTTCGACGATGGCGTAGCGGTCGGTCATGCCGGCAATATAGTCGGCGATGGCGCGCGGCGCGTCCGCCTGCGCCCGGGTCTGGAATTCCGGGGGCAGCAATCCGGGTTCGTTCATAAATGCCTGGAATAAATCGGAAATTATCCGGCGTGCCTTGCTGCTCATGCGCGATACGCGGTAATGCCGGTAAAGATTGCTGTGCAGGAAGCGCTTGAGTTCGGCCTGCTCGTCGCGAATGCGATCGGAAAAACGGATCAACGACGGGGCGCGTCGGATATCGGCGATGGACTCCGGCGCCAGGTCGCGGATGCTGGCCGCGCTATGGCGGTTCAAATCGGTAATCAGGGTATCGATCATGCGACGCACGGTTTCATGCACCTGGCGGCGGCCCTCAATTTTCGGGAATTCGCGCAGCACCGCGCGCTGGTGGCGGCGGAAAATGGCGACGGTGGACAACTGCTCCAAGTCCAGCAGACCCGAGCGCAGGCCGTCATCGATGTCGTGATTGTTATAGGCGATTTCGTCGGCCAGATTGGCGATCTGCGCCTCGAGGCCGGGACGCTGGCGCTTGATGAACCGTTCACCGATATCGCCGAGAGTGCGCGCATTGTTTAAAGAGCAGTGTTTAAGTATGCCTTCGCGGGTTTCAAACGTCAGATTAAGGCCGTCAAAAGCGCCGTAGCGCTGTTCGAGCACATCGACCACGCGCAGCGATTGCAGGTTGTGCTCGAACCCGCCGTAGGGCTTCATACAGGCGTTCAACGCATCCTGTCCGGCATGACCGAAGGGCGTATGCCCCAGGTCATGCGCCAGCGTGATGGCCTCGGTCAGGTCTTCGTCGAGACGCAGATGGCGCGCCACCGAACGGCCGATCTGCGCGACTTCAAGGCTGTGTGTGAGGCGGGTGCGGAACAGATCGCCTTCGTGATTGACGAACACCTGTGTTTTGTATTCGAGGCGGCGGAACGCGGTGGAGTGGATGATGCGGTCGCGGTCGCGTTGATATTCTGAACGGCCACGCGGTGCGGGTTCACGAAACCGCCGACCGCGAGAATTGGCCGGGCCTGCGGCGTAGGCCACTTTGTCATCAGCCATCAACGCCCTCCCCGCTCAGCACTGCATTCAGGACATCGCGCGGTACCGCGTCGCTGATGAATGCATCACCGATGCTTCGCAGCAATATGAAGCGAATTTTGCCGCCTTCGACTTTTTTGTCGTGGCCCATCAGTTCCAGGTAGCGATCCACACCCAACGCCGGGCCCTGCACCGGCAGCCGCGCGCGGCGCAGCAGCCGGATAGTACGTTCAACACCCTCCGCATCCACCAGCCCCATTTTCTGTGACACCCGGGCCGCGATGACCATGCCTGCGGCGACGGCTTCGCCATGCAGCCATTTGCCGTAGCCAAGACCGGACTCGATGGCATGGCCGAAGGTGTGGCCGAAATTCAGCATGGCGCGCACGCCTTCCTCGCGCTCATCGTTGGTGACTACGACGGCTTTGTTGCGGCAGGCGACTTCGATCGCATGCGTCAGCGCGGCGGGATCGCGCGCCACGAGGCGATCCATATTGGTTTCCAGCCAGGCGAAGAACTCGGTGTCGCCGATCAGTCCGTATTTGACGACTTCGGCAATGCCCGCCGAGAGTTCGCGGTCGGGCAGGGTTTTCAGGGTGTCGGTATCGGCGATGACCACCCGGGGTTGGTAAAACGCGCCGATCATGTTTTTGCCGAGTGGATGATTGATCGCAGTTTTGCCGCCGACCGACGAATCAACCTGGGCCAGCAGGGTGGTCGGGATCTGGATGAACGGCGCGCCGCGCTGAAACACCGCTGCGGCAAAGCCGGTGAGATCACCGATGACGCCGCCACCCAGTGCAATCAGCGTGGTCTTGCGCTCCGCGCGGTGCGTCAGCAAGGCATCAAACACTTCGTTCAGTGTGCGCCAGTCTTTGTGTGCTTCGCCGTCGGGGAGAACGATGAATTGCACAGCAACCTGCTGTTGCGCCAAACTGGATTGCAATGCTTGGAGGTATAACGGGGCAACCACGGTATTGGTCACGATCACGGCTTTGCGCTGGGGCAGGTGCTGTGCGATCAATTCCCCGCGCGCCAGCAAACCCGGACCGATGTGTATCGGGTAGCTGCGGTCGTCAAGGTTGACGGTCAGGGACGTCAACGGAGGTTGTGCGGGCATATCTTGAAATCCTCAGGCTTGATTCTGGCCAGCACCCTGTTCCAGACCGCTGAGCAGTTGCTGAATATATGTAGTCAGGTTACCAACACTCTGCGCCCCCGTGTCGACCACCAGATCTGCGACATCCGAGTACAAAGGGTCGCGCTGGGCGTGTAATTCCTTCAACTTGGCCAGCGGATTGGCTGTTTGCAGCAAAGGCCTGTTTCGATCACGCCGGGTGCGCCGCCACAGGTCTTCCGGCGTGGCGCGCAGGTAAATGACGCGTCCGTGCTGCTTCAGGCGGGCACGGGTTGTCGGCGACAATATTGCGCCGCCGCCGGTAGCCAGCACGATGTCGCGCAGGGCAATAAGTCGTTCGATCACCTTTTCTTCACGGACGCGGAATCCGGATTCACCCTCGATGTCGAAAATCACCGGGATTTTGACGCCCGTGGCGCGCTCGATTTCAGCATCAGCATCGTAGAAATCCCTGTTCAGCCGTTTGGCGAGCATGCGGCCGACGGAAGTTTTGCCGGCACCCATGAGCCCCACCAGAAAGATGTTCTGTGGGCCAACGGCGGGATGTTGATTGCTGTGTTGCTGGGACATGGTGTGATTCTAGCAAGCGTGGCCTCGGACAAATCGGTCTCGCCAAACAAAAGGGGCGGCGCCGTGGCGCCGC
>JAYUYQ010000063.1:0-2790 GCA_043752435.1 Betaproteobacteria bacterium | reverse complement strand
CTGAAACTCTAAAAGACATGATGAAAGCTGGCGAGATCATTTTCGGTGTAAGCGAGTCGACTCAACCTCGTCAGAAAGTGTTACTTACTTCCGAAACTAGCAGGCAGCTTTCGTCTTTAATTCAAGATGCACATACTGGTAAAGCCGAACTATCAGATATGGGAATTGATTTTCCGTATGCGCACCCTACCTCGCTTTACGAATTGCTTCTTGACGTCTCAACGGATCACTCCTCCGTGATTGTTGACTTTTTTGGGGGGTCAGGCACGACGGCTCATGCCGTTCTTAACTTGAACCGAAAAGATGGCGGATGCCGCCAGTTTCTACTGATCGATCAAGAAAATCACTTTGATAAGGCTCTCCTGGACCGTGTCGCCAAAGCTCTAGCCTGCCCTAGCTGGAAAGACGGGAAACCAGACTCAAGTGCAGATCACCACGGGACAAATGATGAACATTGGTCCCATCGCACACTGCCGCTGGTAAAAGTGCTGCGCATAGAACGCTACGAAGACTCGCTGGACGCGCTTGAAACCCGTGAAGAATACGGAGCCCGCCGCGCCGGTATCCGCGAGATGGCTGGGCAGGACTATGTCGTGCGTTACCTGCTGGAAGAAGAAACCCGTGGTTCGGCGCTGTTCGCCCCGGGACGACTGTTCGAGGCGCCGTTTTCCGCACAACTGCCGGTGCATACACCCGGCGGCGTGAAGCTGGTGCCCATCGATCTGGCCGAAAGCACGCTGGCCATGCTCGGCCTGCGGCTGACGCGCGTGTTCGAGGAAACCTTCGAAAAACGCCGCTATCGCATCATGGCGGCGCGCACGCGGACGGAAGAATTGCAGCTGGTGGTGCTGCGTGATCTCGCGCCCGTGCCGGAGAAGGCATTCTGGAAACGCGAGTACGAATGGCTGGCAAAAACCGTCGAACAGCGCTGGCAAACCAAACTCCCGGCATACGCCCGCATCTGGTACAACGGCGACACCCTGCTGCTGGGCGGCGAAACAGGGTCCAGCATCGACGCCGAGTTCGCCCGTGTGATGCAGGAGCGCGATCCGCATGCCGCGGCCGGCTAAGCGCGCGAACGGCGGCCCCGGCGGGCGGCCGTTTACCCGCGATCTGGCACTGGTCGACTGGCTGACGGCGCAGGTCGGCGGTCAATACGACCGCCTGCTCAACACCCTCGCTGATTGTGCACCGGGCGCCAGCAGCAGCGGACACTCGCATTTTGCGCTGGCGGTCGCCGCTCGCAGCGGCTGCATCATCGGCCCCGAAGTGCTGGCCGCCGACACGCGCATCGCCGCGCATGTGGCGCGCATTGCCCGGGCGCGCCCCGGTTTCATGCTGACTTACTTCCAGTGGCTGGCCAGTCTCTATACCGATCTGTATCTCGTACGACTGAAACACGATCGCGCCGGTCTGCGCGATGCGCTGGATGTGCACCGCCGCGAGCGCTTCCTGCACCTGCCGCCCCATACCAATGCCGAACTCGACCGTATTGCCTGCTTTATGGCCACCGGCGCCGGCAAGACGCTGATGCTGCACTTGAACCTGCTGCAGTTCCTCGAACACAAGCCATTCGAACCGCAGAACATCCTGCTGATCACGCCCAATGAATCGCTGTCAGCGCAGCACCGCGCGGAACTGGAAGCCTCCGGACTCAGCGGACTGTCCGTCACGGTGACCGAGATCACCAAATTCTATTTCGCCGACGGCGCGGCGCGGCGCAAGAGCGGCGGCGTGCAGGAGCCGGTCGGCAATTACCGCGGCCCTAACCTGCTGCTGGTGGACGAAGGCCACAGGGGTACCAAAAACGACGAGATCCGCGGTTCTGGCAACTGGCGTGACATCCGTGAATCACTGGCGGGGCACCCGGAAGCGCGTCAGCCGGTGGAAGGCAAGCCGGGCTTCACCTTCGAGTATTCGGCGACATTCGCACAGGTCGCAGCCCTCGATGCGGGGTTGCATGCCGAGTATGCGAAGAGCGTGTTCATCGATTTCGGCTACGCGCGGTTCTGGCGCGAGGGCTACGGCAAGGATTTCCGGGTCGTCAACACCAAGGACGCCATCCAGGAGGACCTGCTGCTGACCGTGGGTCTGCTGGGTTTTTACGAACAGGCGCGCGCCTTTGACGAGCCCGCGCACCGCGCCGTCATCGCCGAACACAATCTGGCCGCGCCCCTGGCAGTACTGGTGGGCAGTCGCGTCCAGGGCAGCGCGGACAAGGATTCGGAAGTCGCCCGTGTAGTCCGCTTTCTGCATCGGGTGGCCAACGACCATGCTTGGCTTTCAGATAAAATATCCAATGTAATCAAAGATTTAAAGCCAATGCAGCAGCGATTGGGGGGAGACGCCCTGCGTTTCGACCTGCTCGCAGACCTGACACCCAAACAAATCGCCAAAGATTTGCAGACCCGGCTGTTTGGCGGCGCCGGCGGCCTGACCGTCACCACACTGTCGGATGGCGAACTCGGCCTGCGCAGCACTGGCGCGCAGGATGACGCCTGGTGCGGCACGATTTTTGTCGGCGAGGCGCGGAAGCTGAAGACCGCATTGCTCAAGCTCGGGCTGGGCGACGGCGGTGATGATCGGGTCAGTGGCTCGGTATTTGAACGCATCGAACGCGACCCGCGCATCAAATTCCTGATCGGCGCCAAACGCTTTATTGAGGGCTGGTCGTCGTGGCGAGTTTCCAGCATGGGCTTGCTGGAAATCGGCAGTGGAGAAGGCAGTCAGGTCATCCAGTTGTTCGGCCGTGGTGTGCGGCTGCGCGGACGCGAAGGTGCGCTCAAGCGC
>JAYUYQ010000062.1:0-2794 GCA_043752435.1 Betaproteobacteria bacterium | reverse complement strand
GTTTCAATGCGCCGGCAACGTCCAGCCAGTCGAGTGCGAGGATCACATCGGCGGCGGCCAGCGTTTTGCGTGCTTCAGGCACAAGGCGGTTGGCGGGGGGCGCTGCGTGCAGTCGGTGGTCGGTGGGGAAGGCGGCGGGCAGTTTGATCTGGGTCAGCACGCGCATGTCGAGTTTTTCAGCGAGTGCAATGCGTGCATTCCAGGCATCCATGCTGCGCGAACAGCGGCCGGCGAGCATCACCGGATTTTTTGCCGCGGACAGCAACTTGGCTGCGGTTTCGATTTCGTCCGTCCCTGGGCGCACCGCGGGCGGCGGTGCGTAACGCGCGACTTCGGGCATGGCGGGCAGCGCGTCGAGTTTTTCTTCCTGGATCGTCACGTCGAGGTTGATGTACACCGGCGCGCGCGGCGCGGTGGTGGCGAGTTGCGCCCCGCGCAGCAGTGCTTCGACGGCGGCGGTGACCGAACCCGGCTGGTTGTCCCACTTGGTGAAGTTGCGCACCAGCGCCGCCTGATCCGAGCAGGTGTGAATCCAGTCGATCCACGGCCGGCGCTTGGCGGCGTCCCATGGGCCGGTGGCGCCGAGGATCAGCATGGGGGCGCGATCGCACCACGAATTGAAAATCGGCATGGAGGCGTGCATCAGCCCGACGTTGGAGTGCAGGCCCACCGCCATCAGTTTGTTTGACGCCTTCCAATACCCCTGGGCGATCGACACCGCGGTTTCGTCGTGCAGGCACAGCACCATCTGCGGTTTTTTGTTGCCGAGGTAATTGACCAGGCTGTCATGCAGGCCGCGGTAACTGGCACCCGGATTCAGTGCGATGTATTCCATGTCGAGCGCGCGCAGCGTTGCGGCGATCACGTCGCTGCCGAATACGCTATCGCTGGCCGCCGAAGGTGTCGGGGTTTCGTGTTTAATGGCGGCAGTGTTGCTTTTGGAAGTCATGCGTACTCCGCGGGTAAGAGATGGTGGCTGGTTTAATCGACGGTGGCGCCCGAGGCCTTGATGACCTTGTCCCACTTGGCAAATTCAGTCTGCAGGTGTTTGGCGAACACTTCGCGAGTGCTGCCGATGGCGACGCTGCCGCTGTTCTTCATGCGCTCTTTCATGTCGGGCGTCTGCATGATTTTTGCCGCGTGGCCGTTGAGGGCATTGAGGACGTCGGACGGCGTCCCGACCGGTGCCAGCAGGCCGTACCATTGACTCGACTGGTAACCCTTCAAACCGGATTCGGACACCGTAGCCAGTTCCGGCAGAGCCGGCAGGCGTTCCAGCGAGGTCACGCCCAACGCGCGCACCCGTCCGCTCTGGATCAGCGGCAGCGCGGTCAGCGCAGGCATGAACATGGTGCTGACTTCGCCGGACAGAATGGCGGTAATGGCCGGGCCGGTGCCGCGATAGGGCACATGCACCATGTCCGTTTGGGTCAACACCTTGAACAATTCACCGGCCAGGTGCGGCGTGCTGCCGCTGTCCGAGCCTGCGAACAGCACTGCACCGGGTCTGGCCTTGGCCAGCGCAATGAATTCGCGCACATTTTTGACCGGCAGCGACGGATGGACCACCAGGATGTTCGGTGCGATGGCAAGCAAGCTGACCGGATCGAAATCTTTCACCGGATCATATTCGGCATTTTTGAACAGGCTCGGTGTGGTGACGAAGTTGACGCCATTGACCAGCAGCGTGTAACCGTCTTTCGGTGCCCGTGCCACGAAGCGCGAACCGATCATGCCGTTGGCGCCGGCACGGTTTTCGACGATCACCGGTTTGCCGATGGCTTCAGACAGCCGGGTGCCGAACAGGCGGCCCATGGTGTCGATGCCGCCGCCCGGAGGGAAGGGCACCAGAAACCGTATCGGTCCTGCCGGGTAGTTTTGCGCGCCCAGTGATCCTGCAGCGCACAGCAGGATGGCGATCAGTGCGCTGCGTGCAGTGTGCCTGTTCATCGCTGATGTCCTCGCCATTATTTCAGCCCTAATAATGCCGCGCCGGTATCCCAGCACACCGCACGCCGCGTAATATCATTTAAGTTATTGTTTTTATTAATAAATTTAACTGGGTCTGGATCGCGCAGCGGGAACGGATAATCACTGCCCAGCGCCACCTGGCCGGCGCCGACACGCGCGATCAGGTATTGGAATGCCGCATCGTCGTGCAGTACGGTGTCGTAATACAGATTGTTCGCGTACTGGCCCAGCGGATTTTTCACCGACCCTTTGGCAAACGGCGGCGCGGTGATGCGACCGCGATCGATGCGGCCGAACTGGTACGGCACGCAGCCGCCGCCATGCACCAGCAGCACGCGCAGTTTCGGGAAGCGGTCGAACACACCGCCGAGCAGCAGTGCGGCGGCGGCAAAGGTGGTTTCACTTGGATTGCCGACAAGAATGTGTAAAAACAATCTGCGGATGCGCGGCGGCACTGCGAGATCGGCCGGGTGAATGATCACCGGCACATGGAGTTCCTGTGCGGTCGCCCAGAACGCGTCGAATTGCGGCGCATCCAGGCCTTCTTCTTCGACGCGGGCGCCGATCTGCACCGCGCGATGGCCGAGGGTCTGCACCGCGTGGCGCAATTCAGTGGCGGCGAGTGCGGCGTCCTGCAAGGGCACCATCGCCGCAGCAGCGTAACGGTCCGGGCGTTGCGCAACCATTTCCGCCAGCGCTTCGTTCTGCACCCGTGCCAGCCATTGCCCGGCTTGCGTCGGCAGGTGATATCCGGCGAGATCCATCCAGCCGGAGAGCAGTTGCACGTCGATGCCGGCTTCGTCCATCCATTTCAGGCGCGCTG
>JAYUYQ010000061.1:0-7240 GCA_043752435.1 Betaproteobacteria bacterium | reverse complement strand
GCACCATCGTGCTCAAGTATTTCCTGCACATCACCAAAGATGAGCAGGAAGAACGCCTGCTTGAACGCGAAAAAGAGCCCGCAACGGCATGGAAGCTCAACTTGAACGACTGGAAGGAACGCGACCACTGGGACGAATATACAAAGGCCTACGAGGATGCGATCGCAAAAACCGCTGCCCCACATGCCCCGTGGACCATCGTGCCGGCGAATTCAAAGTGGTATCGCAACCTTGTTGTCGCCGAATCGATCGTCGCCGCGCTGCGCGACCATCGCAAGAACTGGGAGAAAAAGCTGGAAGAGATGGGCAAGGCCGGACGTGCCGGGCTTGCAACTTATCGCGCGGAGATCAATGACAAGAAAAAACCCGGCGCTAAACGTCACTGAAGTCTAACGCCCGAGAATCAATATAAGTATTTGATTTTATTGATATTTTATCAGGCCGAAGCCGCAGCCTTTTCCGCCGCCAGTTTGGTCTTGAACAGCCAGTCTCGGTAATCGTCCATGTCACCGTCGAAGGGCTGCAACTTCCCGTCGGCGACTATCAGGAATTCATCGGTGGTGGCGCGCAGCAGATGGCGGTCATGCGACACCAGCACCAGTGTGCCTTCGAACTGCGCCAGCGCGACCGTCAGTGCCTCGCGCGTTTCCAGATCCAGATGGTTGGTCGGCTCATCCAGCAACAGCAGGTTGGGCCGCTGCCAGACAATCATCGCCAGCGCGAGCCGCGCTTTTTCGCCGCCGGAGAAATGCGTGATCGGCTTCAGCGCCATTTCACCGGGGAAATTGAAACCACCGAGAAAACTGCGCAACTCCTGCTCGCGCACGCGCGGCGCGATCTTCGCCAGGTTCCACAGCGGCGACTCGTCGTTGCGCAGCATTTCCACCTGGTGCTGCGCGAAATAACCGATCACCAGCCCCTTGTTGAAGTTCGCCGTGCCTGACAACGGCGGGAGTTCGCCGGCGATGGTTTTGATCAGCGTTGATTTGCCGGCGCCGTTGATGCCGAGCAGCCCGTAACGCTGGCCGCTCTGCAATGCAAACTTGATGCCGCGCACGACCACCTTGTCCGCGGCACCCTCTATTTCCTCCGACCGGTAACCGGCCACTACATCCTCCAGCACCAGCAGCGGATCAGGCGCGCGCAGCGGCTCACGGAATTCGAACTGGAATGGTGCAGAAGCATGCAGCGGCGCCAGGTCTTCCATCTTGGCCAGCATTTTCATCCGGCTCTGCGCCTGGCGGGCCTTGCTCGCCTGCGCCTTGAAGCGGTTGATGAAGGATTCGAGGTGCGCACGCTCGCGCTGCTGTTTCTCGATCATGCCGGCAACCAGCACCACCGCGGCGGCGCGCTGGCGCTCGAAGTCGGAGTAATGCCCGGCATAGCGCTTGAGTTTCTTGTTGTCGATGTGCACGATGACATTGACCACGCCGTCGAGGAAATCCCGGTCGTGCGACACGATCACCAGCGTGCCTTTGTATTTCTTCAGCCACTCCTCCACCCACAGGATGGCATCGAGGTCCAGATGGTTGGTCGGTTCGTCAAGCAGCAGCAGGTCGGAGGGGCACATCAGCGCCTGCGCCAGATTCAGCCGCATGCGCCAGCCGCCGGAAAAACTCGCGACCGGCTGCTCCATCTGTTCGTGACTGAAACCCAGGCCGTACAACAACTGCTCTGCTCGCGGCCGCACCGTCCATGCGTCGGCATCGGTGAGGTCGGCGTAGATCGAGCCGATGCCTTCGCCGTCGTCGGCGGCTTCGGCGGCGGCGAGGTCAGCTTCCAGTCGACGCAGCGTAGTGTCGCCGTCGATGGCGTATTCAATCGCCGGACGATCCAGCGCCGGGGTTTCCTGCGCAACATGCGCGACGCGCCAGCGCTGGGGGAAATCGACTTCACCCTGGTCGGCATGCAATTCACCGCGCAGCATGGCAAACACGCTGGACTTGCCGGTGCCGTTGGCGCCGATCAGGCCGATCTTGTCGCCGGGATTGAGTGCGACATCTGCGTCCTCAAGCAGCACCTTGGCGCCGCGGCGGAGCGTAATCCGGGTGAAACGAATCATTGGGGTCTAGGGGGAATTGAATAACGAAAAAGCACGAAGGGGCGCATTCTACGCAGATTGGCCCTGCTACGGGCAGAATTAGTCTGTACAGCGCGCCCATAAACACCGCTTTGGCCGCGGTAAAATCCGCCAGATCCGTCTATTCGTCTTGTTCGCCCGCAATCGGAGCACCCTCATGGCCCCCATTTACAAATTGATTGCTCTTGCCGTCACCGTGGTTGCACTGGGCACAACCGCCAGTTGTGAGTCCACCACCTCCGGCGGTGTCGTCGGCGCCGAACGCAAACAACTGTTGCTGGTGTCTTCGGCCGAACTCGACCAGATGGCGGTCAAGGCCTACAACCAGCTACAGGCTGAATCGAGGAAAAAGGGCACGCTCAATACCGAACCGGCGCTGACCAACCGCGTGCGCGCCATTGCCAGCCGCATCACGCCGCAGACCCGCGCCTTCCGCGCTGACGCTCCCGGCTGGAAATGGGAGGTCAACACCATCAGCAGCGACGAACTCAACGCCTTCTGCATGCCCGGCGGCAAAATCATGTTTTATACCGGGCTGATCAAACGTCTGAACCTGAGCGATGACGAAATCGCCGTGGTGATGGGCCATGAAATCGCACATGCACTGCGCGAACATTCCCGCGAACAGGTGTCGCAGGCCATTGCCGCGCAGACCGCAATCGGCATCGGCGCCGCACTGCTCGGATTGGGCGACGGCGCAGCCGGGCTGGCCAACGCGGGTTACGAAGCCCTGATTGCCACCACCTTCAGCCGCACCGATGAATCCGAAGCCGACCGCATCGGCCTCGAACTGTCGTCACGCGCCGGCTACGACCCGCGCGCCGGCGTCACGCTGTGGCAGAAAATGCTCAAGGCCAGCCAGGGCGGCAGCCGTCCACCGGAATTCCTCAGCACCCACCCGGCGGAAACCAGCCGCATCCAGCAGATCGAAGCGCTGCTGCCGACGGTGATGCCGCTGTACCAGGCCACGCCTCAGGGCCGTAAATGATCAATTCAGGCCGCGCATCAGGGCCGTTAATAACCAATTCAGGCCACGCGCCAGGGCCGCAAATGACCAAGCCAGGCCGCGCGCCAGGGCCGATAACAATCAAATCAAGCAGCGAAGCGCTGAGCGGCTAATGAAACTCTACATCACGCCCGGCTCCCCCTACGCGCGCATAGCCCGCATCGTCATTATCGAGAAAGGACTTGCGAGCCGGATTGAAATCATCCCCGCACAAACCCGGGTTGCGGACAGCCAGTACTACAGCATCAACCCTTCAGGTCGCGTTCCCTATCTCATCCGTGACGATGGCGTCACCATGGAGGAATCCGCGGTCATCTGTGCCTGGCTTGATCATCTCGACGGCAAACCGGTTTTCGACTTGCCCACCGGCAATCAGATATGGGAATTGCGCCGCCTGGAAGCACTGGCGAGAAGCATGGTCGACGGTCTCGCCGTGTGGAGCCGCGAGATCGCACGACCTCCGCTTGAGCGTTCGCCCACGCTCCTTGAGCATGAAGCCCAGCGCAGCCGGCGCATGGCCGCGCTGTGGGAAACAGAAATTGAACACCCGTGGATGAACGGCGCACTCAACATGGCGCAGATCACGCTGGCTTGCGGCCTCGGGCTCGAAGCCCGCAATCCCCATCTGCACTGGCGCCCGGATCATCCGAAGCTCAGCGCATGGTTCGACGGGATCACCGCCAGACCGTCATTTAAAGCGACTGCACCGCCGCCTGTATCATAGACAACTGATTCATAGAAGACTGATTCATTGGCAACTGATGCAGCATCCAATCGCTAAACCACCGACCCAGAAAACCGGGCTTCAATGCGCACTCTTTTCCTTGCAGTTATCCTGAGCTGTATATCGCCAGCCGCACATTCCCAAGCCACTTGCCTGCGCGAATTCACTGAGTTCATCACTCAATTCGAAACCAATCCGGAGTTTCAGCGCAAGAACACCCGCTTTCCGCTCAGCGCCGTGCGCACAGACCGGGCGGCACTGCCTGAACCCAAAACGGCGTTCTACACTATCAACAGCCCGGCCGATCCGCAGTACGCTGATGTGATATTTCCAGCGCCCGTCAAACAAGCCACCATCCCGTTAAAGCAAAGAATAAAAAAAGGCAGTGGTGCTCGGTTTGTGCTGTTCACCAAACCCGGCACTGGTGGCACGCTTACCTTTACCTTCGAAATGTCCGCCGGCTGCTGGCAATTAATCAAGTTTGAAGACGTGTTTCGCTAACGCACCGCCACTCCTGCCGGGCACACCAACAGAATAAATATAAGTATTTGTTTTTATTGAATATTTACTGACACCCGCCGATGTGCCGAATGTGCATCCTGTTTTAACAAAACATGGTGATGACAAAAGGCACACACCGGACTAGGATGTGGCCATGAAGCCGTTTCGGTGGAATCCGGAGAAAAATGAAACTCTCTCGGCAGTGCGAGGCGTTTCGTTCGAAACCATCGTCGTCGCCATTGAGTCCGGTGGCCTGCTCGACATCCTGGCCCATCCGAATCCGGGCAAATACCCGCGGCAGCGCATTCTGGTCGTGGCCGCAGACAATTATGTTTATCTGGTGCCGTACATTGACGAGCAGGATTATTTTTTTCTGAAAACGATCATCCCCAGCCGCAAGGCCACGAGAGATTATTTTAATCGAGGTGAACCCGATGCCGAAAAATGACGCTTACGAAAAGGGAATTCTCGGTGCCTACGAGAAAGGCCAACTAAAGTCGGTCGCTACCAAGGCTGAACTGGCCAAATTCAAGGCTGCCGCCCGCGCCACCGCAGTCAAAGACAAGCGGGTCAACATCAGGCTGTCATCGAGTGATTTGCAGGACGTTCAGGTCAAAGCGATGCAGGAAGGCGTGCCTTACCAGACGCTGATCGCCAGCGTGCTGCACAAATATGTCACCGGCCGGCTTACAGAACCGCAACCGCCGCAGCCTGAAAAGTCATCTGAGACCAAAGACCAGAGCTAATACTCGACGCATTGTCTCCGTGATGTCTGACGCTGGCGTCAGCGCACCACCAGCCGCCACAACGCCGTAATCTCCGCCGACCGCGCCGCATGCAGCGGATCCGTTACGTCCTTGACCTTGGGATGCATCGGCCGCGCCTCGCTGCGGCTTTTGACTTTCAGCCCGGCCGCATCGATCAGCGCGAGCAGTTCCTCGCGCGTGCGCAATCCGAGATGTTCGGCGATGTCTGACAGGATCAGCCAGCCCTCGCCTTCCGGCTCCAGGTGTTCAGCCAGTCCGGCCAGAAAAGCGCGCAGCATTTTGCCGCCGGCGTCGTAGACCGCGCGTTCGATCGGTGCGCTGGGGGTGGAGGGGATCCACGGCGGGTTGCACACGATCAGCGGCGCGCGGCCTTCCGGGAACATGTCGGTTTCAACAATCTCCACCTGCGCATTCAAACCCAGACGCGAGATGTTCTCGCGTGCGCAGGCCAGCGCGCGGGCATCGGTTTCGGTGGCGATGACTTTGGCGACGCCGCGCTTCGCGAGCACTGCCGCCAGCACGCCGGTACCGGTGCCGATGTCAAAGGCCAGCGTCATTGCGGGCAAGGTCGCCTGCGAAACCAGCTTCACGTATTCACTGCGGATCGGCGCAAACACACCGTAGTAGGGATGGATATGCGCGCCCAGCGCCGGCACATCCACGCCTTTTTTGCGCCATTCATGGGCGCCGATCAGGCCCAGCAGTTCGCGCAGTGAAACCACACTGGCAGCATCACCCGGTGCGCCCCAGGCTTCGCTGCAGGCCAGCCGCACATCGGGGGCGCGGCCCAGCGGAATGGCGTAATCGGCCTCCAGCGGAATCAGCAACATGGACAGGGTATGTGCGCGCTGCGCCTGGGCCTGACGGTGGCGGTGAAAAGCGGCGCCGGGCGTGGTGTCAGGTTCCGCCTGTTTGCGCCGCACCTTGCGTGGCCGGTCGACGCGCCGCATCAGCGCCTGCAGCAACTGGCGCGCGTTCTGGAAATCACTGCGCCATAACAACCCGGTGCCTTCGGCGGCGAGGCGGTACGCCGAGTCGGCGGTCATCGTGTCATCGGCGACCACCACGCGTTTGGGCGGCATGGCGCCGCTTTCAGAGCGCCAGCGCGCGGAACGATCTTCGGTGCCATCGTTAAAATGGATTTGTGGATATTCGGTCAAGAGAAAACTTTCCGCCCGTTGGGCGCCGGCTTAATGCGGGCGCAACACGCGCCGCAGGCCGGAGCATAACAGGCCGCGGCGCTGACAAAAAAAGGGCCAGGCGGCCCCTTTTTGGTTTTCTGCAGCAAATGCCGTTATTTCGCCAACCCGAGATCGACCAGCACGGCTTTCATCGACGCGTAATCCTGTTCGAGATCCTTGGCGAATTGCGCGCTGCCGGTGAACACATTGGACCAGATGTTTTTTTCCAGTTCCTCTTTCCATTCCGGCGCCTCGGTGGATTTGCGCAGCACACCTTCCCAGTACGCCAGTTGCTGCGGCGTCAGGCCCTTGGGCGCGAAGATCGAACGCCACGCGCCGAAGGTGAAATCTGCCCCCTGCTCTTTCCAGGTCGGCACCACGGCAAACGCACCGGGGAAGCGTTGCGCCGAGGTGATGCCGATGACGCGCAGCCGGCCCGCGGCGACATGCGGCGCGACATTCCCTGCCGCCGTGGTGACCAGGTCGATATGGCCGCCGAGCAGCGTGGTCACCGCTTCGGCCGAACCCTTGAATGCCACCACCTTGAGATCGCGCGCGCTGCCGCCGATGGTTTTCATCAGTACACCGGCGGCGATGTGATTGTGGCTGCCGAGCAGCGGCGAGAATCCGATGGTCACCGACTTCGGATCCTTGCGCAGGCGGTCGATCAGGTCCTTGCCGGTTTTGAGCGACGAATTGGCGGCCACGGCGAACACCGTGTAATCGTCGAACAGTGACGCCACTGCGGTGAGGTCGGAATGGCGCAGCGGTGTGGAGCCGACAATGTGATTGGTCAGGATCGCAGGACCTGCGACCACCAGGTAATGCGGATCACCCGGATGCTGCTGCACATAGGTGTAGGCAATCGAACCGCCGCCGCCCGATTTGTTCTGGATGCTCAGCGTCACCGGCAGCAGCTTGTTGGTGATGAGGATGCGCTCGAGGCTGCGTGCAGTTTTATCATTGCTGCCGCCCGGCGGA
>JAYUYQ010000060.1:0-2811 GCA_043752435.1 Betaproteobacteria bacterium | reverse complement strand
GTTCACCTCCGACGAGGAGGGCCCGGCCACCGACGGCACGGTACGCGTCGTCGAGATGTTGGCGAGGCGCGGTGAAAAGCTCGATTACTGCATCGTCGGTGAACCGACCTGCGTCAAACAATTCGGCGACACCATCAAGAACGGCCGCCGCGGTTCGCTGACCGGCATCCTTACCGTCAATGGCGTGCAGGGCCACGTCGCCTATCCGCATTTGGCGCGCAACCCGATCCACGATGTCGCCGGCGCGATTGCCGAACTGGCGGCCACTGAATGGGATCGCGGCAATGAATATTTTCCGCCGACCACCTGGCAGGTATCGAATTTCACCGCCGGCACCGGTGCCAACAATGTGATTCCCGGCACTGCGCGCGTGCAGTTCAATTTCCGTTTTTCGACAGCGAGTACCGTCGAATCGCTGCAGACGCAGGTGCAGGGCATCCTCAACAAGCACGACGTGAAATATGACCTCGAGTGGCGCCAGGACGGACGGCCGTTCCTGACGCCCAAGGGCGACCTGGTCGCCGCGATGACGCAGGCGATCAAGGAGGTCACCGGCGTCACCACCGAACTGTCGACCACCGGCGGCACTTCCGATGGGCGCTTCATCGCCGACATCTGCCCGCAGGTCGTCGAGTTCGGCCCCAGCAACGCCACCATTCACAAGGTCAACGAAAGCGTGCCGGTCGCGGAAATCGAGCCGCTGCAGAAAATCTATTTGCGCGTTCTGGAAATCCTGCTGCGCAAATGAACCGGTCCGCACGGCGGGCCCTTGCCTTTGCGATCTGGTGGTTGCAGCCACCGCGACCGCTTTGTTCATCCCGTGTGGGCTGTGGCTGTGCCTTCGTTGAAGCGGATTTGTGTGGCGAGCGTTAGTACCCGCGAGGTAACACAGCGGCACTGCGGCTTGATTGATAACTATATGTTTTTATTGATATTTTAGTTTTTTGAGAGATATTTTAGCTAAATATAACCAGCAAAATTCGTATAATATGCTGGCTATATTTAGTAAATTGACTTTATTATGCTGTTTATAACCAGCATAATATACAGAAATCGCTGGTTATATCCAGCTGGAGAGAGCCATGATCAACCCTCTGAGCCAACTCAAACGCGCCCAAATCGAGGAAATGCTGCAGCCGTATCGTGCTTTGCCTGCAACCGCGGTGCCCCGCGGCGGGTGGGTGCGCGCGATACGCGAAGGGCTTGGCATGTCTGCCGCGCAACTCGCAGCGCGACTTGGCGTGATCCGGCAGAGCGTCGAAGCCTACGAGCGCAGCGAAGCGCGCGGCAAGATCACGCTGGAAAGCTTGAACAAGGTGGCGGAAGCGATGAACTGCAGATTGGTCTATGCGCTGGTGCCGGCCCAGCCACTGGAGGAAATGCAGCGCGATCGCGCCAGGAAATTGGCCGACGCGTTGTTGAATCCGGTCGCGTACACCATGAGGCTGGAAGACCAGGCGATGTCCGATCAGGAAGCCAAGCGCCAGCGCAAACGGCTGACCAAACAGTTGCTGCTGGAAAACCCGAAAAAACTGTGGGACTGAATCTCGACGATCTGCCTGGCGTGACCCCGCTTGACCCCGACGAGGCGGCCGAGCTGATTCCTGCCCACATCGCGACAATGGGGCAGTTAAACGATTGGGAAGCGCTGAATATTCTTCAGGCCGAACTTTGGTTGAAAGGGCGGCGACGTTGGCAACTGCTTTCCCTGGATTTTGTACGCTTGTTGCACAAGCGCATGTTCAGCGACACTTGGAAGTGGGCGGGCAACTTTCGCAACACCGAGAAAAGCATTGGCATTGATCCGGGACATATTTCCCCACGCACTCAGGAGTTGTTGGAGGACGTCAAGGTTCAGCTTCAGCATAAAAGCTATCCCATCGACGAAATTGCCACCCGCTTTCACCATCGCTTGGTTAGCATCCACCCGTTTGCCAACGGAAACGGCCGTCATGCGCGGCTGATGGCTGATTTGCTGCTGGAGGAGAATGGCGCATCGCGTTTCAGCTGGGGACAGAACAGTTCGGCAGACGCGGAAACCATACGTCAGCAATACATTGCTGCTTTGCGCGCGGCCGATAATAAGGATTACCGATTGCTGCTTGTCTTTGTTCGAACCTGAACGGTATCAACGACCGATTTGCGTTCTTAAGAACGTCAAAGCCCCCGATCCCGCCGCCCGCCCACTGGCAAAGCACGCGGTCAGCAGATAGCCCCCGGTCGGCGCCTCCCAATCAAGCAATTCGCCGGCGCAAAACACGCCCGGTATTGATGTCAACATCAGCCGCTCGTCCAATGATTCAAACGGCACGCCGCCGGCGCTGCTGATGGCTTCATCGAGCGGGCGCGCCGCTGTCAATCGAAACGGCAATGCCTTTATTGTTGCGGCGAGGCGCTGCGGGTCGTGCATTTCCGCTGCACTCAGCGCTTCGCGCAGCAGTGCGGCCTTGACGCCCTTGATGCCGAGACGGCCCTGCAGGTGGCTGGACAGTGAGCGTGAGCCGCGTGGGTGTGTGACTTCAGTCAGCACCCGCGTCAGGTCTTTGTCTGGTGCGAGATCGAGCTGCAGCATGACGCTGCCCCGTGCAGCGATGGTGTCGCGCAGGGGGGCCGACAGTGCGTAAATCAAACTGCCCTCGACGCCGTAATCAGCAATGACAAATTCGCCGGGCCGGCGATGCGTGACACCCTGTGCATCGGTCAGCGTTGCGGTGACGGCCTTGACCGGTTGTCCGGCAAAGCGCTCACGCAAATGTTCACTCCAGGCGATTTCAAAGCCACAGTTGGAAGGCTGCAAGGGGGCTATCGGTA
>JAYUYQ010000059.1:0-7289 GCA_043752435.1 Betaproteobacteria bacterium | reverse complement strand
CATGCTACCAGTTTTAATAGTGCGGGCTAACTGCTTGACGGTAAAATCGGTCAACGTTTCGCGTTCGAGATCCATTCAACAACGATATAACCTTGGAGGCAGGACATGGCATCAGGCAAGGAACTCGCAGGCAAAGTGGCGCTGGTCACCGGCGCGGCACGCAACATCGGTCGTGCCATTGCAATCGCACTGGCGGAAGCCGGCGCCACCGTCGCCGTCAACGCCCGCGCAGCCAAAGATGATGCGGAAGCGGTCGCGCAGGAAATTCGCGCGGCTGGCGGCAAGGCAGACGTGTTCATGGCCGACATTGCCGACGGTGCTGCCGTCAACGCAATGGCGGCGGACGTCATCAAACGCTACGGCAAAATCGACATACTGATTCTCAACGCCTCAATCCGCAAGGAAACCGCCTTCATCGACATGAGCTTTGAAGAATGGCGCAGCCTGTTGTCCATCACTCTTGATGGCTCATTCCACTGCACCAAAGCCTGCCTGCCTTCGATGATCAAGGCGGGCGGCGGCAGCATCGTCACCCTTGGCGGTATGACCGCGCTGTCCGGCTCCAAGAAGCGCGTGCACGGCTCCGTCGGCAAACACGGCCTGTGGGGCATGACCCGTGCGCTGGCCAAGGAACTGGGCGAATACAAAATCAACGTCAATTGTGTTGCACCGGGTCAGATGGACACGGCACGCGCCGCCGACCGCTCGGAACGCGCGCCCGTCTCCAACGTACCGATGGGCCGTCGTTCAACGCCGGAAGAGGTCGCCGGGATCGTGCGTTACCTGTGCACGCCGGGAGCAGCGATGATCAGCGGGCAGTTAATTTACGTGGATGGCGGGCAGCAAATGTTCTAGCTTCAGGCCGGCGCGTCATCGTGCATGAACTGCAACCGCGCCAGATGGGCATACAGTCCGTCGGCACGCAGCAGTTCATCGTGGGTGCCCGTCGAATGCAGGCGGCCACGGTCGAGCACCAGGATGCGGTCGGCGTTACGCACCGTCGCCAGGCGATGTGCGATCACCAGTGTGGTACGGCCGGTGGCCAGTTTTTCCAGCGCAGCTGCGACCTGGCGTTCGCTTTCCGCATCCAATGAACTGGTCGCCTCATCCAGCAGCAGGATTGGCCGATCCGCGAGTAATGCGCGTGCAATCGACAGGCGCTGGCGCTGGCCGCCCGACAGCCGGACGCCGCGTTCACCGAGGTCGGTGTCAAACCCCTGCGGCAAGCGTTCGATGAATTCCATCGCATGCGCCGCGACGCAGGCTGCGCGCACTTCGTCCTGGGTTGCACCCGGTCGGCCGAAGCGCAGGTTTTCGGTGACGCTGGTCGCGAAGATCACCGGGTCCTGCGACACCAGCGCAATCAGTCGCCGCAGCGCCAGCGGATCGCAGTGACGGGTATCGGCACCATCGATCAGGATACGGCCCGACTGCGGATCATAAAAGCGCAGCAGCAGCGCAAAAATCGTGGTCTTGCCGGCGCCCGAAGGCCCGACCAGCGCGAGTCGTTCGCCAGGATGCACCTCGAATGACAGCGCAGCCAGTGCGGCAGCATCAGGCCTTGTCGGATAGGCAAAATTTACATCTTCAAAACGGATCGCCCCCCTGATTTGCGTCGGCAATTCGATGCGCGGCGTGGCGGCCACGAGTTCGGGTTGGGTATCGAGCAATTCCATCAGCCGTTCGGTGGCGCCTGCCGCGCGCTGGATTTCGCCCCACACTTCTGACAAGGTGCCGGCGCCGCTGGCCACAATGCCGGCGTAAAATACGAAGGCCGACAGTTCCCCGGCAGTGAGCCGCCCTTCCAGCACGTCATGGCCACCAATCCACAGGATCACCCCCACCGCGCAAAACGCAATCAGCATCACCGACGCAATCAGCCAGGCCTTGACACGGATGCGATCGACGCCGGCGTCATAAGCAGCCTCGGTGGCGGCATCAAACGCGTCGCGCGTGCGCGACTCGTGGCCATAAGCCTGCACGGTGCGGATTTCATGCATGGCCTCATCAACATGCGCCGAGACTTCGGCGACGCGGTCCTGATTGGCGCGTGACAATCTGCGAACACGGCGCCCGACCAGCAGTATGGGAATCAATGTGGCCGGCACACCAAGCACGATCAGCGCCGCCAGTTTCGGGCTGGTGGTGAACAGCAGGGCCAGCGCGCCGATCATCATCAGGCCGTTGCGCAGGAACATCGACAGGCCGAAGCCGATCACCTGGCGTAACTGATCGCTGTCATTGGTCAGCCGCGACACGATATCGCCGGTGCGCGTGGCGTCGAAAAACGCCGGCGACAGGGTCAGCGTATGCGCGAACACCGCGCGCCGCAGATCAGCGATCACCCGTTCGCCGACGCTCATCATCAGGTAAAACCGCGTAAAGGTCGCCACCGACAGCACCACGGCCACCGTGATCACTCCGGCCAGCGCGGTGTTGAGCATCGCCGGATTACCGCTGCCGAAACCGGAATCAATGACAAAACGCAGGCCCTGCCCCAGCGCCAGCACGCAGCCCGCAGCAGTCACCAGTGCAAGCAGCGCGACGGCGACGCGCCAGCGATAGGGCGCGAGAAAGCGCAGCAGGCGCCGCAATTGCGAAACACTGCCGGTGACGGGCGGCGCGGTTGTTGGGTTTATGGCGGGCATCAGTCTATTTTAAGATTCGACCTGTGGCTGGATCGTTCACAACTGCCGCACGTTGATGCGCACCACGAGTTGCGGTGCATTGAGTGTCACGGCCGCCGGCTTCAGTGACACGATGTTCATCTCATATTCCGCCTCGACCGGCAGGTCCAGCCGCATCACCGGCTGCAGCAGGGAAGTCGGCGGGGGTGACGACAGCACCGGGTTGCTGTTTTCCGGGCTGTTGATCTGGAAATCCTGCGTATGAATGACCTTGCCGTCCGCACTTAATGTCGCGCGATAGCTGTTCCACGTCCCGGCTTCAGCACGGTTACCCCAGGCAAAATCGGCATGCAAGGTAAATGCCACCGGATTCATCGCCGGCTTCAACAGGATGCGCACCGGCCCATAGCCGCCTCCAGCAGCAGCCTGCAGCGGAATCCGCGCAGCTTCCTCGCCGCCGATCAGGCCGTCACAGCCGGCCAGCAAAACAAGCAGTGCCGCCGCAGCCATTACCCGCCACATGATCAACGGGATTGTTTGCCGAGGAATTCGGTCAATGCCTTGTTGAATATCTCCGGCTGCTCGACGTTCGACAGGTGCGCCGCCGACGGAATGATCAGCAGCTCGGAGCCGCGCAGATTGGCCTGGATCTGCTTCGCCATCTCTGGCGGCGTGCCGTGGTCATGTTCACCGACGATAACCAGCGCCGGGCAGTCGATTTCCTTGAGGCGATCGAGCACATCGATTTTGGCAATGGCTTCACAACTGCCGGCAAAACCGTTCACCGGCGTATTGCGGATGTCATTGCCGATGCGCGCCATTACCGCGGGATTAGCCTGGCGGTAAGGTTCGGTAAACCAGCGACCCAGAGTGCCCTCCACCAGCGCGTCCATGCCTTTTTCCCGTGCCATGCGCACCCGGTCGCCCCACATCTGTTCGGCGTTCGGCGGCCGGCGACTGGTGGTATCAGCCAGCACCATGCTCTGAAACACGCCGGGGTATTTAAGCGCATAGGTTTCGCCAATCATGCCGCCCATCGACAGGCCGACCCAGTGCGTGCGCTTGATGCCGAGTCCGGCAAACAGGCCATGCAGATCGTCTGCCATTTGCTCCAGTGTGTACGTGCCTCCCGGCGCGCTGCTGGCACCATGGCCGCGGGTATCGAAACGCAGCACCTTGTAATTTTTCTTCAACACGTCCATCTGCGGATCCCACATCGACAGGTTGCAGGCCAGCGAATGCGACATCGTCAGCCACGGACCTTCACCCTCGATGACGCAGTTGATTTCAATGCCGTTGGTTTTGATTTTCATGGTTGGTTTCCGTCCTAGTTATTCAGTGAATGGTTGAGCAACCATTCACGACTGATACCTCCCCTCGCCCTCTGGGACAAGGCAACACTTGAAGCGCAGCAGAGGGGGCGGGGGTGAGGGAAATATTTCCTTGCATTGCAAATAATAAATGACTGTATGGCCTTACTGCGCTTTGATGTTGCCGGCTTTGGCCAGCCGGGTGAAGGTGGCGATATCCGTGGCGATCAGCTTGTCAAAATCCGCCGGCGTGGTCGGGCTGGGCTCGAGGCCGATCGGCGCCCAGCGCTTACGGAGTTCGGGATCATTAAGAATGCGCGTGATCTGGCGGTTCAGGGTGTTGATAAGCGGCCGCGGCGTCTGCGCTGCGGTCAGCATGCCGAACCACAGCACGGCGTCGTACCCGGGCACACCTGACTCGGCGATGGTCGGCACATTCGGCAGCAGCGAGTCACGCTGCAGCGAGGACACACCAAGGCCTGCAAGTTTTCCATCCCGCACCAGCGCCACGGCATTGGCAATCGGCGCCATGAAAAACTGCACGCGTCCGGTCATCGCTTCGGTCAGCGCTTCGGGGATGCCCTTGAACGGAATGTGCAGGACTTCAATTTTGGCCATGCTGACCAGCAACTCGCCGGCAAAATGGGTACCGCTGCCGATGCCGGCTGAAGAGAAATTGAGCTGGCCCGGTTTGGCGCGGGCCGCAGCGAGCAAATCCCTGGTGCTCTTGAAGCCGGCGCTGGGCGAGGCCACCAGCACATATTTTGAGACCGCCGACAGCGAAATGCCGGCGAGATCACGCCGCGCATCGTACGGCAGTTTTTCATAGATGGCCGGCGCCACTGCATGCGCGGATGACACCGACAACAAGGTGTAACCGTCGGGGTTCGCCGACGCCGCGAGATTGGCGGCAACAGTGCCGCCAGCACCCGGACGATTGTCTACCACGACCTGCTGCCGGAATTCTTCGCCCAGCTTTTGCGCGATATAACGTGCGGTGATGTCCGGTCCGCCGCCCGGTGTAAATCCGACCAGGATGCGGATCGGTTTGACCGGATACTCTCCGCCGGGAGTTGCACCCTGCTGTGCCGCATGCGCCGCAAACAGCAGCGTCGACATGACCAGCGCGATGATGCCTCTCAGCAATTTCATGATTTCTCCAGACCTGTTCCGGTCAACAATCAGGGCGTGCACTATACCAGCCTGATTGCGCTGTCACAGCATATGGACCGTCGGCCCGGGCGGTCGCAAGACCCGGCGTTCCCCGTTATGCTTGCGCCTTTTCGCCGGCATGGAATCTTCAGCATGACAACACTCAACGAACTGAACGGACGGGTCGCACTCGTTACCGGTGCAGCGAAAAATATCGGCCGCGCCATCGCGCTGGAACTGGCTGCAGCAGGCGCCAAAGTTGCGATCAATACCCGCGCATCGCGCACCGAGGCTGAAGCCGTCGCGCAGGAAATCCGCGCCGCCGGCGGCGCCGCAGCAGTCTATATCGCGGACATCGCCAATGCCGATGCGGTGCGGCAGATGTGCACCGCCGTCGCCACCGAACTCGGCACGGTGAATATCCTGGTACTCAACGCATCGGTGCGCCGTGAAATTCCGTTTACCGAAATGACTTTTGATGAATGGCGTCAGGTGATGGCGATTTCACTTGACGGTTCATTCCATTGCGTGAAAGCCGTGCTGCCCGGCATGATCGCTGGCGGAGGCGGCAACATCATCACGCTCGCCGGTGATACCGCGCTCAACGGCGCGGTCGGCAAGGTGCACAGTTCGTCGGCCAAAAGCGGCCTTGCCGGCATGACACGCGCATTGGCGCGCGAACTCGGACCCAAAGGCATTCGCGTCAACTGTGTGTCCCCGGGACACTTCGACACTACGCGACCGGCGCATCGCACGGCGCGTCCGTCGATGCACGACAACATTCCCCTTGCCCGTCTCGGTGCGCCCGCGGAGATCGCCACCACGGTGCGCTTTTTATGCGGCGCCGGCGGCGGTTTCATCACCGGCCAGACCGTGCACGTCAACGGCGGCCAGTGGGTTTCATAAAAATATGATTAAAATCAAATACTTATAATTATACCTGGAGTAGTGCCATGCAACAGATGCCACCCCCGCGTTTTCCGCGCATCGCGCCGGAGGATTACAGCGAAGAACAGAAAAAAACCGCAGCCGCCATCGTCTCCGGACCGCGCGGCGAAGTACGCGGTCCGTTCATCACGCTGCTGCGCAGTCCCGGTCTTGCCCATGTCGTGCAGCAAGTCGGCGAGTATTTGCGCTTCAAATGCCCGCTCGACCGCCGTCTCGCGGAAATGGCGACGCTGATGGCCGCGCGCCACTGGACACAACAATATGAATGGCAATCACACCATACCCACGCGATGAAAGCCGGACTCAGCCCGGCGATCGCCGACGCCATCGCTGAAGGCCGGCGCCCTGCCGGCATCATGGCAAAGGATGAGGAAACACTGTACGACCTGCTGACCGAAGGCCTGCAGAACAAATGCGTGTGCGACGCCACTTACGCGCGCGCACGGGCAGAGTTCGGCGAGCAGGGCGTGGTCGAACTGCTGGCGGTCGCTGGGTATTACGCGATGCTGGCGCTGATCCTCAACGTCGCCCGTCCCGCGCTACCGCCCGGCAAGGAACCGATGCTGCCCTGGTTTCCGTATTAAGCGGGCAACCTGAGCACGCAACCATCATCGATGTTCCTGCTGCTCGCGCTGCTGGCGGGTCACAGCTTTGCGTCGATGTCGACGCTGGTGCTGCCGGCGGTGGCGCCAGTGGTCGCCCGCGAGTATGGGTTTGATCCGTCGCTGATCGGCTACCAGATCAGCACGGTCAGCCTCGGCATGATGGTGACGCTGACGCTGCTCGGCAACACCACCCGCCGCTACGGCGCGGCACGCATTAACCAGCTGGGACACACACTGGTCGCCATCGGCATGCTGATTCTGCTTGTGCCATGGAGCGCATTTCTGGTCATCGGCTCGCTGGTGATCGGCCTCGGTTACGGCATGATCACGCCATCAGCTTCGCACCTGCTGATGCGTTATACGCCGCCGGAACGGCGCAGCACCGTGTTTTCAATCCACCAGGTCGGCATTCCTGCGGGCGGCATACTTGCGGCCCTGATCGCACCGGCAGTGACGGTATATGCCGGCTGGCGCTGGGCGATCATCATCAGTGTAGTGCTGATCATCAGCGTGGTGGCGCTGATGCAGCGCGGCCGCCGCAGCTGGGATGATGACCGCGACCGCAACGCCGCGGCAATGACCGCGAATCCCCTGGCCGGCGCCGTTGCGATCTGGCGCCTCCCGCAGTTGCGCCTCGCGACCATCGC
>JAYUYQ010000058.1:0-2824 GCA_043752435.1 Betaproteobacteria bacterium | reverse complement strand
CATCGGTCGGCAGAATATTGACGCAGGTAATGCCGGCACGCGCGGCATAAAGACTCCATGAGCCGCCGGCATTGCCAGAACTGTTGTGCGCCACGGTTTTGACGCCCAGTTCGACATACCGCGATACGGCCACTGCAGCGCCGCGGTCCTTGAAGGTGCCGCTGGGGTTGCGTCCCTCGTCCTTGACCGCGAGTCGCTTCATGCCAAGCGCGCGGGCAAGCCGCGGCGCCTGCAGCAATGGTGTCCAGCCTTCATTGAGCGAAACCGCGTTTTCGGGCCGAGCGACCGGCAGCAACGGCGCATAGCGCCAGAGGGTCGCGGGGCCGCGCGCGATGGTTTCGACCGTCACTTCGCGGCGGATGCGTTCCATGTCGTAGCGGGCGCGGAGTTGTTCTGCGGGAGGCGCACTGTGCGCCACGCCGGGGTCGAGGCGCGTGCCGGCCCCGTTTTCGATATGGGTCAGATAGCTCATGGCTTTCAATTCAACTTGATGCCGGATTTGGTAACGACTTCCTTCCAGCGTTTTACATCAGACTCGATCAGTTTTCGGAATTCTTCCGGACCGAGCGGCGCAATATCCAGTGCCAGACCGGCGAAACGTTCCTTGACGTCGGGTTGTTCGAGTGCACGGGTGATTTCCTGGTTCAGCAGCTTCACGATGGCCGGCGGCGTGCCGCCCGAAGCGAGTACGCCGTACCAATGCGCGACAACAAAATCTGGTACGCCCGACTCGACAAATGTCGGCACGCCGGGCAGCAGCGGATGACGTGTCGCGGCGGTCATGGCCAGCCCCTTGATGCGTCCGGCCTTGAGGTGCGGAATGATGGGGGGTGAACCGTTAAGCGCCAATTGAATTTGATTCGCGACCAGATCACTGATTGCGGGTCCGCCGCCTTTGTACGGGACATGATTGAGCACAAGTCCGGTCTTGATGCGCAGCAACTCGTAGCTCATATGCGGTGAGCCACCCTGTCCGCTGGTGCCGAGTGCGAGTTTTTCGGTTTGGGCGCGCGGCATCGCGATCAGCTCTTTCAGCGAACCGGCCTTGAATGACGGGTGTGCGACCAGCACTTGCGGCGTGGTGGCAATGTGCGTGATCGGCGAGAAATCCTTGACCGCGTCGTACGGTGGTTTGGGGAAGATTACCGCGTTGATGGCATGCGGTACATCAGCCAGAATCAGGGTGTAGCCGTCGCCCGCGGCCTTGGCGACGATCTCGGTGCCGATCAGGCTTGCGGCGCCGGGGCGGGTGTCAATCACGAAGCTTTGTCCCAGCCGTTCGCCGAGTTTCTGGCCGATCATGCGGGCGGTAATGTCAGAGCCGCCGCCCGGGGCATATGGCACCACCAGGCGTACCGGGCGCGTGGGGTAAGCGGGTCCTGCCGCGAGCAATGCTTCTGCATGGGCGAGTGCGAGGGCGGCGCAGAGCGCATTCAGCATGTAACGCATGGCGAGTGATCCTTTCAGGGGTGACCGGCGCCGTTTCCTTCAGGCAATTCCCATGTCTGGACTGCCAGCAGGGCGCTCATCGCCGGAAAAACCTTGCACAGTTCAGGTTAACAGCAAGCCGTGGCGGGCGGAAGCCGAAAAGCCGGCGCGAAACCAAGTGCCGTAAGTCGCCTTGAATGCACTAACATTGCGCCTGATTGACGCACGCCGGCTTAACCCAACACAAGGAAGATGCATGACTACCGTGAACTGGACAACATTGCGGGACGAATTCCCGACTCTTGCCCATTGGACTTACCTCGACACGGCGCGCAAGACCGTGCCGCCGCGCTGCCAGGAACAGTCGATGCAGGAGTACTGCCGCGATATCCGCGAAACCGCCGGCGCCGATGCCTGGTCGGCGGTAAATGTTGCAGAAACGCGCGAAGTCATGGCACGCCTGCTCGGTGCAAAACCCGCCGAGATTGCCTTCACCAAAAACACCACCGAAGGCCTCAATATCGCCGCGCATGCTTTCGATCTGCAGCCCGGCGACAACATCGTACTCACTGATATGGAGCATGTGGCCAACGTCTGGGTGTGGAAACATTGGGAAAACCGCGGCGTGGAAATTCGTTACGCGAAGAATCGCAGCGGCCGTCTGCCGATGGAGGCGTTTGCCGAGCAGATGGATGCCCGCACCAAGGTGGTATCCACGGCTTATATTACCTATGGCAACGGTTATCGCGTAAACCTGCCGGAGCTGGGCGCTGCCTGTCGAAAACTGGGTGCGCGGTTGGTGGTGGACGGTGTGCAGGCCGCCGGCATCCTCGCAGCACCCCTGCACAGCCTCGGTGCCGACATCATCGCCATCGGCACCCACAAGAACCTGTTCGGCCTGACCGGACTGGGTCTGCTCTACTGCCGAGAGGAATTGACTGATGAAATCCGCTCGCCGTTTCTGAAGGCGCCGGCGGCCAAAGGCTCGGCGCAGGCCAGCGCACATCTGAACAGCCAGTTTGATTATGTACGCACCGCGCACCGCTTCGAGGGCGGCAATCCCAATTTCCTTGGTATCCGCGTGTTGCGCGACAGTGCAAGATTCATCGAGTCGATCGGCCTGCAGAACATCGAGGAACGCGTGCGTGAGCTTTCGACTTACTGCATGGCGGAACTTAAGGCAGCGGGTTTGCCGGTGCTGACCCCGGAGCCTTGGGCAGAGCGGGCGCAGATCGTCAGTTTTGCGGCACCGGAGGCGGGTGGGTTGATGGATGTGCTGCGTGAGAAACACGGCGTCATCGTCAACGTCAAGGACGGTGCGATCCGGGTTTCGATGAGTTTTTTCAACAACGAAGCAGACATTGATCGGCTGCTGGCGGCAATCATGCGGGAGCGC
>JAYUYQ010000057.1:0-17124 GCA_043752435.1 Betaproteobacteria bacterium | reverse complement strand
CCACCAGGTCGCCGTATTCGCCGGTCGCGGCGTTGTAGCCGACGTTGCCTTTGCTTTCGACAACCTTGTTCACCACCACTGAGGGTTCATCACCCGCGTTGGCGACGATCTGGCGCAGCGGCTCTTCGAGGGCGCGCAGCACAATCTTGATGCCGGCGTCCTGGTCGGAGTTGTCGCCTTTGAGCTTGCCATTGCTGATGGCGATACGCGCACGGAGCAGTGCTACGCCGCCGCCGGCAACGATGCCTTCCTCAACCGCAGCGCGGGTGGCGTGCAGCGCGTCTTCGACGCGGGCTTTTTTCTCTTTCATTTCGAGCTCGGTTGCAGCGCCGACCTTGATCAGCGCAACACCGCCTGCCAGCTTGGCAACGCGCTCCTGCAGCTTTTCTTTGTCGTAGTCGCTGGTGGCTTCCTCGATCTGGGCGCGGATCTGCTTGACGCGCGCTTCGATCGATTTCTGGTCGCCGTTGCCGTCGATGATCGTGGTTTCTTCCTTGCCGATTTCGATGCGCTTGGCCTGGCCCAGATCAGCGAGGGTGACTTTCTCAAGCGACAGGCCGACTTCCTCGGCAATCACCGTGCCGCCCGTGAGGATGGCGATGTCTTCCAGCATGGCTTTGCGACGGTCACCGAAGCCCGGGGCCTTGACGGCGCAGGTTTTCAGGATGCCGCGGATGTTGTTGACAACCAGGGTTGCCAGCGCTTCGCCTTCAACATCTTCGGCGATGATCAGCAGCGGCTTGCCGGCCTTGGCCACTTGTTCGAGCAGCGGCAGCAGGTCACGGATGTTCGAGATTTTCTTGTCGTGCAGCAGCACGTAAGGGGTCTCGAGCAGCGCATGCTGTTTCTCGGCATTGTTAATGAAATAAGGCGACAGGTAGCCGCGGTCGAACTGCATGCCTTCGACGACTTCCAGTTCGCTTTCCAGGCCCGTTCCGTCTTCGACGGTGATCACACCTTCCTTACCGACCTTGTCCATCGCGTCGGCGATGATCTTGCCAATTTCAGCGTCGGCGTTGGCGGAGATCGAACCGACCTGGGCGATTTCCTTGGTGGTGGTGCAGGGCTTGGACAGTTTCTTCAGCTCGGCGACCGTGGCGGTAACCGCCTTGTCGATGCCGCGCTTCAGATCCATCGGGTTCATGCCGGCGGTGACATATTTCATGCCTTCCTGCACGATCGACTGCGCCAGCACGGTGGCGGTGGTGGTGCCGTCGCCGGCGATGTCGGAGGTCTTGGAGGCGACTTCCTTTACCATTTGCGCGCCCATGTTCTCGAACTTGTCCTTCAGTTCGATTTCCTTGGCAACCGACACGCCGTCTTTGGTGACGGTGGGGGCACCGAAGCTGCGCTCAAGCACTACGTTACGGCCTTTCGGGCCGAGGGTCACTTTGACCGCATCGGCCAGAATGTTGACGCCGGCGACAATTTTTTGCCGTGCCGACTCGTGGAATTTGACGTCTTTTGCTGCCATTTTGAAGTCTCCTGAATATTCTTGGTGGGTTACTCGACAACGCCCATGATGTCTTCTTCGCGCATCACCAGCAGCTCATCGCCTTCTACTTTGACGGTCTGGCCGGAATATTTGCCGAAAAGCACACGGTCGCCAACTTTGACGTCGAGCGGAATGATCTTGCCGTCATCGGTTTTCTTGCCTTTACCGACGGCTTTGACTTCACCCTGATCCGGCTTTTCAGCAGCGGTGTCAGGAATCACGATACCGGAAGCAGTCTTACGCTCTTCTTCCAGCCGCTTCACGATAATACGGTCGTGCAACGGGCGAATCTTCATGGGTGCATCTCCTCAAGGATCGGTTGGATAAACAGAACAGTCGGTCAGATAAGCCGCGCGAGAGATTGTTAGCACTCGACTCCAGCGAGTGCTAATGATAGGGGCGTACCGGCAGAAATTCAAGAGGAGCCGGGTCAAGGCCCCTCTTGAGGTAGACTTTTGAGTGAGTAATCGCTTACTTAAAAAGTATAATTAAAACAATTAGTTACTGTTTTAATGGGGGCGTGCTACCGGCAAGAAACGCTTGCTCGGGATTCCAAATTGATAAACCGTTTTTCGCTGGCCGGCACAGCCTGGCGGTTGCGGGGCATGTGGACAAGGCAGGGCACGCCGGCCTTCTTCGGACAAGGTCGCGTCGTCGGCGTAATCCTTCCAGATGCCGCCGCGCACCGGGCGGAATGCCCACAGCAGATAGCCGCGCTCTGCTGCCAATTCGAGAAGATCATCGAGATCAGGCGCATCGCACACGACGACTTGGGCGCCGTTAAAGTTGCAGGGGTAGGTGCCGAAAGCCTGCATACACTCCAGTTCTTCGTTCTCCGCCGCGCCGGCGCGGAAGCAGGCCGGACGTTCAGCGCGCGCCACATCCCAGGCTCCCAGGGCCCAGGCCGCCTCCATCGCCGCCTGATCCACCGCCATCAGGTCGCGCCAGCGGTCATTGAGTTGTAATGACGAACTGGGAATCGGCGTGTAGCCCACGGTTTCGGCCTCTTCCAATTCGACCAATTTCTGTCTGATGAAACCGTGCCAGTGCAAGGTCAGGATCACCGGCGTATCGGGACAAGGCACTGCGGCGAGGGTGATGCCGACGAGCGGCAAGCCGGTGGCGGACATCTGGCCTTCGATGCGTTCGAGAATCTGCATGCGCAAACATCTCCTTTAGCGTGCTGTTAAACTGCAACAACAACTACTGCCGAAAACATTCAGAGCAAATTCGGTGCCACTGCATGGCGCCGGTTCAACAAACCCCTTGCCACACGGTATAAGACATATAACGGTGGCCGCCCAAATCGGTTGAACGCTTTTAAGTATTAATTAGAGCACCCTTGAAATGCAAACCAGCACTCGCAACACTGTGCTGCTAGAACGCAGCCGCACCGCGGTGTGGCATCCGTGCACGCAGATGAAGCAGCACGAAACGCTGCCCATCGTGCCCATCGCCCGCGCCCAAGGCTGCTGGCTCTACGACTGCGACGGCAAACGTTATCTTGATGCCGTCAGTTCGTGGTGGGTCAACCTGTTCGGCCACGCCGAGCCGCGCATCAACGCCGCGCTGGTCGACCAGTTGCAGCGACTGGAGCATGTGATGCTCGCCGGCTTTACCCACGAACCGGTGGTCGCCCTGTCGGAACGCCTGTCGGCGCTGACCGGCGGCGCGCTGGGCCACTGCTTCTACGGCAGCGACGGCGCCTCGGCCACCGAGATTGCGCTGAAAATGAGCTTCCATTACTGGCGCAACAGCGGTCGGCCGGACAAAACGGAATTCATCAGTCTCGCCGGCGGTTATCACGGCGAAACCCTGGGCGCGCTGTCGGTCACCGACGTCGCACTGTTCAAGGACACTTACGCGCCGCTGCTGCGCCACAGCGCGCAAGTACCCAGCCCGGACTGGCGGAAAGCCGCTATCGGCTCATCCGCGCGTGAACATGCGGTGCGCTGCGCGGAGGCGCTGGAGAGCCATCTTGAGCAGCACCACGAGCGGATCGCCGCACTGATCGTTGAACCGCTGGTGCAGGGTGCTGCCGGCATGGCCATGTACGATGCCGAATACCTGCGGCAGGCGCGCGCATTGTGCGATCGCTACGACGTGCACCTGATAGCCGATGAAATCATGACCGGCTTCGGCCGCACCGGTACTTTCTTTGCTCATGAGCAGGCGGGGCTCATTGGCAACCGCGCACCCGACTTTCTGTGTCTGTCCAAGGGCATCACCGGCGGTTACCTGCCGCTGTCCGTGGTGATGACCCGCGACCGCATTTACCAGGCGTTTTACGACGAATCGGTCACCCGCGGTTTCCTGCATTCGCATTCCTATACCGGCAACGCACTGGCCTGCCGCGCGGCGCTGGCGACACTGGACATCTTTGAACAGGATCAGGTGATCGATAGCAACCGCGGGAAGGCGCAACGCATGACTGCAGCGACACAAGCGCTGGCCGCGCATCCGCGGGTGCGCAATTTTCGTTCGACCGGCATGATTTGGGCGTTCGAGGTTGAGAGCGTTGACCCGGCATTCAGCCGGAATTTTTTCGAAGCTGCGCTGGCGCATGAGCTGCTGCTGCGCCCCATTAGTGGAAATTCGGGCACCACGGTTTATTTCATGCCGCCGTACGTGATTAACGACGCCGAGATGGAGCTACTCTCCTCCCGAACCCTTGCCATACTGGAAACAATATTTTGATCCTTTCGCGCTTTCTGGCTGTGCTGTCATTGTTGTTACCGCTGCTCGCCGCCGCACACCCGGCAAATACACTGCCCGAACCCGTCGCCCGCGCGCTCGCTCAGGCCGGCATCCCCGAATCGGCGATCGGTGTCTATGTGCAGGAAATCGGCGCCGCAGAACCAGTGTTGTCCATCGGTGCCGACCGCTCGCTGAATCCGGCGTCGATCATGAAACTGGTGACCACCTACGCCGGGCTCGAACTGCTGGGCCCGGCTTACGTGTGGAACACCGACGTGCTGACCGACGGCATGCTGATGCAGGACGTGCTGGCCGGCAACCTTTACCTTAAAGGATCCGGGGATCCAAAGCTGACGCTGGAAAATTTCTGGCTGCTCCTGCGCAATCTGCGCGCGCGCGGTGTGCGCGAAATCCGCGGTGATCTGGTGCTCGACCGCCGGCTGTTCGCTGAAGAACTGCAGGACCCGGGCGCATTCGATGATCAGCCCACGCGCCCTTACAACACCGGGCCCAGTGCGCTGCTGGTCAATTTCAAGGCCGTCACGCTGACCTTCATCCCCGACGCTGTTTCACGCACGGTGCGCATCGCCGCCGAGCCGCCGCTGCCGCAGGTACAGGTCATCAACAACCTTAAACTCGTTGATGGTAGCTGCGGCGACTGGGTCGGCAAGCTGCGGCTGGATTCGCAGGGCAATGCCGACTCGGCACGACTCACCTTCAACGGCAACTATCCACTCGATTGCGGCGAAGGCATGCGCAGCTTCAGTGTCATGGGCCATCGCCAGTACATCGGCGCGTTATTCACACAACTGTGGAAAGACCTGGGCGGCACTTTCAGCGGACAGGTCCGCGACGGCGCCACGCCGGATCAGGCGCGCCGGCTGACAACCGCGCGCTCGCTGTCGCTCTCGGAAATCGTCCGCGACGTCAACAAATACTCCAATAACGTGATGGCGCGACAGTTGTTCCTGTCACTGGCCATGAATAATGGCGCGCCGGCAACCACCGCTGCAGCCGCAAACAGCGTCAAACAATGGCTGGCGCTGAAGGGCATCGCCGTGCCGGAGCTGGTGCTGGAGAACGGCTCCGGCCTGTCTCGGATCGAGCGCATCAGCGCACGCAACCTTGGCGCGGTGCTATTGAACGCTTACGCCAGCCCGGTCATGCCGGAACTGATGGCTTCATTGCCGGTAGCCGCCGTCGACGGCACTTTGCGCAAACGCCTGAAAAGCGCGGAAGTTGCCGGTCAGGCCCATGTCAAAACCGGATCCTTGTCGGGCGTGCGCTCAATCGCCGGCTACGTGCTCGACGCCCAGGGTAACCGCGTGGTGGTGGTGTTCATGGTCAATCACCCCAATGCGTTCAACGCGCAAGTGGCGCAGGATGCAATGCTGGGTTGGGTGCACAACCGCGACAGCAGTAATTGTTGCGGAAGGCCGGAGCGGCGACGCGGCAGTAAAAAGTAACTTCGCAGGGCTTCCGTTTTTTACGGTGCGATCATTGCGCAATATCGCATCAACCAGAGCCGCGACAATAACTGAATCACTGCCGCAGCCGCCAGCGCCCATAAAAACGCCAGGCCGACGCCGGTGGTGGACAAAGCCCAAGCCAACACCACGCAGAAGGTGCCGAAGGCGTAAAAACCCAGCACCATGCCGCGCAACAACTGGATCGTGGCAGCTGCACCGGCGCTGCGGTGCGTGAACAATACAAGCACGGTACCCATCACCGGAAACATGGCGAACACACCGCTCAGGTCCGGTCCGAGATTGGCCGCGAAGTGTGTGACCAGCAGCACGAGCAGCGCGCCCAGGCCCATGCGCAGCAGCATGTCATTGGGCGCTTTTGAAGGCGCCTTTGCCGCTGTCGGCAAAGCGGGATAAAGCCGTGGTGCAATCCACAGCCCCGCCAATACGACAAGGCCCGCGACCAGCACTGTGCTGGCATTCCACAGATCCAACACGACGACGGCCGCGGCGTAACCGACATAAGCGAGCGGCAGACTGAGCGGCCACGAATAGCGGGTAGCCGCCCAGGCATAACTGAGGCCAAAGGCCAGCATCGCCAGCACCGCCGACAAGGTGCCGACCGCTGCCCGCGCTGCGAAGGCAGCGCCTTGCTCGATCGCAATGAACCACAGGATCGGACCGGCGACGATCGGAAACGCCGAAAGCCAGCCGGCAACCGCCGGACCCCAGCGCCGGCCGGCCAGTGTCACCAGCGCGATCAGCGCCGGCACGAGAAATAGCTTGAGGAGCAGGACGACACTCATGGTCTGAAATCGCCGATGATGTTCCGGGACTGCAGTGCTAAAGCCCCAGCGATGCCCACAGCGCATCCACACGCTGCTTCACCTCATCACTCATCGCAATCGGTGTGCCCCACTCGCGATTCGTCTCGGCGGGCCACTTATTGGTGGCATCAATCCCCATTTTCGAGCCAAGACCACTCACCGGGCTGGCGAAATCCAGATAATCCATCGGCGTCGCATCGACGATCAGCGTGTCGCGCCGAGGATCAACGCGGGTGGTCAGAGCCCACATGACTTCCTTCCAGTCGCGCACATTGATGTCGTCATCGGTGACGATGATGAACTTGGTGTACATGAACTGGCGCAGAAAACTCCAGATGCCGAACATCACGCGCTTGGCGTGACCCGGATACTGTTTTTTCATGCTGACGCAGGCGATGCGGTACGAGCAACCTTCGGGCGGCAGGTAAAAATCGACGATTTCCGGAAACTGTTTGACCAGCAGCGGCACGAACACTTCGTTCAGCGCCTCGCCCAACACCGCCGGCTCATCCGGCGGCTTGCCGGTGTAGGTCGAGTGATAAATCGGGTCGCGGCGCAGGGTGATGCGCTCGACGGTAAACACCGGGAAACGTTCCTGCTCGTTGTAATAACCGGTGTGATCACCAAACGGTCCCTCCAGCGCGGTCTCATTGGGATAAATAAATCCTTCGAGCACGATTTCGGCACGCGCCGGCACTTTCAGGCTGTGGCTCAGGCATTGCGCGATTTCGGTTTTTTCACCACGCAGCAAACCGGCGAACTGATACTCGGACAGCGAATCCGGCACCGGTGTCACCGCACCAAGCATGGTCGCGGGATCTGCCCCCAGCGCCACCGCCACGGGAAAAGGCTCACGTGGGTGCGCCAGGCAGTGATCGCGATAATCCAGCGCGCCGCCGCGCTGCGCCAGCCAGCGCATGATCAGCTTGTTGCGGCCAATGACCTGCTGCCGGTAAATGCCGAGGTTCTGCCGCGTCTTCTGCGGTCCGCGCGTGACTGTCAGCCCCCAGGTGATCAGCGGACCGACATCGCCGGGCCAGCAGGTCTGGATCGGCAGGCGCGCGAGGTCGACATCATTGCCCTCCCAGACGATTTCCTGGCACACAGGATTTTTGACTTCGCGCGGCTGCATCGTCAGCACCTGGCGCAGTAGCGGCAGTTTGTCCCAGGCGTCTTTGAGGCTCGTCGGCGGTTCGGGCTCCTTCAGTTGTGCCAGCAGTTGCCCGAGTTCACGTAAAGCGGCCACTGAATCGCGGCCCATACCCAACGCCACGCGCTGCGGAGTGCCGAACAGGTTGGCCAGTACGGGGATGGTGTGACCTGCTTGCTGCCCTTTCGGTTTTTCGAACAGCAGCGCCGGACCGCCACTCTTCAGCACGCGGTCGCAGATTTCCGTCATCTCCAGCCGCGGATCGACTTCGACCGCGATGCGTTTAAGTTCACCGCTGCGCTCGAGGCCGGCAATGAAGTCACGCAGGTCGCGGTAACTCATCGCAGCATCCGGGTGCCGAACCATAAATCGGCGGCAAGTCCGATGAATATCACGCAGCCCACCCAGTTGTTGTTAAGGAATGCCTTGAAACAACCCTCACGCGTACGGTCACGGATCAGCAGGTACTGATACAGCACCAGCGCCACCGCCGCCGCCAGTCCGGCGTAATAAAACACGTCGCGCTGCTGCCACCAGCCAATCCAGGCCATCAGCCCCAGAAAAAGCGCGTGTGCCGTCATCACGCCGGCAACATCGTAACGACCAAACAGGATGGCTGAAGACTTCACGCCAATTTTCTGATCGTCATCGCGGTCAACCATCGCATAGGCGGTGTCGTAGGCAATCGCCCAGAACAGGGTCGCGATCAGCAGCAGCCAGGCCACGCGCGGCAGCGCATGCCAGAGTTCAGCGTAAGCCATCGGGATGCCGAAGCCGAAGGCAATGCCAAGCCAGACCTGCGGCAGCGGAAACACCCGTTTCACATACGGATAAATAATGGCAATCGCCGCCGCGACCACCGCCAGCTTGATGGTCAGCGGCGTGAGCAGCAGCACCAGCCCGAAAGCAAGCAGCATCAGCACCGCAGCCAGTGCCAGCGCTTCCTTGGGCCGGATGATGCCGGCCGCCAGCGGCCGGTCTTTGGTGCGCTCGACATGGGGATCAAAGTTGCGATCAGCGTAATCGTTGATCACACAACCGGCGCAACGCATCAGAACCGTGCCGGTAAAAAAAATCAGCAGCACATCCGGTGGCGGCAACCCGCCGGCAGCAAACCACAAGCCCCACAGCGTCGGCCACAACAACAGCAGGATGCCGATGGGCTTGTCGAGCCGCATCAGCTTTTCGTAGGCCGTCAGTCGCTGCTGAAGTGTCAGGGTCACAAGTCGTGTATTGCCGGCAAAAAGACTTCGCTGACCAGTATAGGTGATTTGCCCGCGGCAAATATCGAGCGCCGCGCCCACAATGGCGGTGGCATTTTTTTCAGTTGCGCGGCAGCGCTCCGGTAAAGGGGATGACTGCGCGACAGTTTTTTCTGCCGCAAGGGAAACCGCGCAATGCGCGGATCAGCAAACAGCGCCGCCCCCAGCGGCCGACTGCCCAGCCCGGCAATGCCGCGCCAGGCACCACGCAAACCGCCGGCGGCAAAAACCGTGTGCGCAAACACCAGCGGCGTCGCCCCGCGCAACAACAACACCTCACGCACCATCACCTGTTTGGCCGGCGCAGCAAACAAAAAGTCCTCATCACGATTAACCCGGCGCAGGCCCTGAAACAACACCTTTACTTTGATTTCTCCGGCATGCCGTTGCAGCCGCGCTGTCAATGAACCGGAATCGGTGAGCCAGCGGCGCAATGCGCCGGCAGCAACAGGTGCAGAGCACCAACTTGAATCTCGAGGAATTTTTTTCACAGCAATGCAATCGTCTAGACCGGGATTATCTCATCAAGGTATCGCCACCACCCGCTTCCGTTTGTAAGCCACCGAGCACGACAAGTTCGCCGGGGGTAGCCCGGCGGCTAGTCACTTTCTCTTGCTTCGCCAAGAGAAAGTAACCAAAGAGAAGGGGCGCTCCGGACTCGGAGTCGCGAAGCGTGGAGCGGGCAGGGGCGCCGGCGGCTGCGTTCAACAATCGTGGACCGGAGCGCCGACGTCTGCTCCCGCAAACGGGCCTGCGGCTAACGAGTCGCAGCCATCCCCAGGCTCGCCGGTCCTGCGGACTTCCCTGTGCTGCTCGCCAAGCCGGGCGGCTGCGGAACTCGCCCTCGCAAACTACACGAAGGCTCAGACAGTCCTCGCCGACTTCCCCCGGCTTGGCTGCGCTGCTCGGCGGCTCACATGGGGGTGTTGTCTTGGGTATGCCTTGTTAAACATAAAAAGAAACCGTTACACCTTTAAATACTCATTCCTACCGCCAAGCCACCGCGCCAAATGCGCCTTCACCGCCTCAGGTTCATCCCGCAGCAAGGCTTCCGCCGCATCCCGCGCCGCATCCAGCAAATCCAGATCCAACGCCAAATCCGCAAACCGCAACATCGGCACCCCACTCTGCCGCGCACCCAGCAATTCTCCGGGCCCGCGCAGATTCAGATCATGCCGCGCGATTTCAAAACCATCGGTGTGTTCGTAAATGACTTTCAGGCGTTCCCGCGCATTCGGTGTCAGCTTGCCCTGGTAGAGCAGCACACAGGTACTCTCCGCTGCACCGCGCCCGACGCGGCCGCGCAGTTGGTGCATCTGCGACAGGCCCATGCGTTCGGCGTGTTCGATGACCATCAGCGAGGCATTGGGCACATCGACACCGACTTCGATGACAGTTGTCGCCACCAGCAACTGCACTTCGCCATCCTTGAATGCGCTCATCACTTGCTGTTTTTCGGCGGACTTCAACCGACCGTGGACCAGGCCGACGCGTAATTCCGGAAACGTCTGTTGCATGTGGGCGTGCGTATCCAACGCAGTCTGCAATTGCAGTGTTTCCGACTCTTCAATCAGCGGGCACACCCAATACGCCTGGCTACCACTGACACAGGCATCCCGCACGCGCTGGATCACTTCGTCGCGCCGCTCTTCCGCCACCAGTTTGGTCACTACCGGTGTGCGTCCGGGTGGCAGTTCATCAATCACCGACACATCGAGATCGGCGTAATAACTCATCGCCAGCGTGCGCGGGATCGGCGTCGCGCTCATCATTAACTGGTGCGGCTGCGCGCCATTGTTTGATTGGGTGCCCTTCATGCGTAGCGCCAAACGCTGGTGCACCCCAAAACGATGTTGTTCGTCGATCACTGCCAGCCCGAGATTCTTGAACACCACCTCGTCTTCGAACAGTGCGTGGGTACCGACAACAATTTGTGCTTTACCCTGCGCAACATCCATAACCATTTGTTTTTTATCACTTTTTTTGATGCCGCTCGATATCCACGCCACAGCGATACCGAGCGGTGCCAGCCACTCGGTAAATTTTCGGTAATGCTGCTCGGCCAGAATTTCCGTCGGCGCCATCACTGCCGCCTGATAGCCGTTCTCCACGCACTGCAGTGCCGCCAGTGCAGCCACCACGGTTTTACCGCTGCCAACATCGCCCTGCAGCAAACGCTGCATGGGATGCGACTGGCCGATGTCTTCGCGAATCTGCGCCAGCACCGTGTTCTGTGCACGAGTGAGCTGGAAGGGCAAACGCTGCAGCAGCGCATTCACCAGTTTGCCGCGCGCCTTCAGCACCGGTGCGCCGGCCGCGCGGCGGCGCCGGTAATGCACACGCATCGACAATTGCTGGGCCAGCAGTTCATCGAATTTCATGCGTCGCCAGGCCGGATGCACACGTCCCTGCAATGCAGCCTGCGCAATATCAGGAGGCGGGTTGTGCAACAGGCGCACTGCGGCTTCGAACGCCGGCAGCCCGAGGGATTCGAGCAACGTTGTCGGTATTGTTTCCGCCAACGATTCACTGTCCAGCGCACGTGCAATCAAACGGCGCAGGCTATCTTGCCCCATGCCCGCAGTGGTCGGATAGATCGGCGTCAGCACTTGGGCTACCGGCGCATCTGCTGCCGCGACGCGATAACGCGGGTGGACCATTTCAGCGCCGAAATGCCCGAGGCGCACGCTGCCAAACACGCGCACCATGTTTCCCGGCGCCAGCGTTTTGACCTGACTGCCGTAGAAATTCAGGAAGCGCAGCGTGAGTTCGCCGGTGCCGTCGCTGATGCGGCACACCAGTTGCCGTTTCGGGCGGTATTTAATATCGCAGTCGATGACTGTGCCCTGTACCAGCTGTTCCTCTCCGGGCAGCACGTCGGTAATCGGACAAATGCTGGTTTCATCGTCATAACGCAGCGGCAGGTGCAGCACCAGATCGAAGCGGCGCGCAATGCCGAGTTTACCCAGCCGCGCCAGCGTGCCTGCACTGAGACCGGACAGCGAGGGGTGAGTTGCGGCAGCTGCCGCCCGCGCGCGCGCCATGGCGTGGCCGGGTGTCAGCGCGACAGCGGGCAGTGCATGACGGCGTCGACCTCGACCAGCGCATTGCGCGGCAGGCTGGAGACGCCGACGGCGGCCCGCGCCGGATAGGGCTCCTGAAAATACGTGGCCATGATTTCATTAACCTTCGCAAAATGTCCGAGGTCGGTCAGGTAGATGTTGACCTTGACGAAATCATCAACATTGCCGCCTGCCGCAGCGGCCACCGCCTGCAGGTTTTTGAACACGCGATGGATCTGCGCATCGATGCCGTCGGTCATCTGCATGGTCGCGGGGTCGAGCCCGATCTGGCCGGCGAGATACACGGTATCGCCACAGCGCACCGCCTGCGAATAGGTACCGATGGCCTGGGGCGCTGACGCAGTGTGTATGGGGGTCTTGCTCATGGTGGCTCCGCATGGATTCATTGGACTGGATGCATTGAAGAACTGCAGTGAACGTAATGATGACGTTCACCCGAACGAAACACAATGCAGCGCGCAGTGCTCCTTGCTTCCCCGCTGGCTTTCTTTATGTATCAGGAAGGCAGGTTGAGCACGTACTTGGCGAGGATGTTGCGCTGGATTTCGTTGGAGCCGCCGTAGATCGTGCCCGGCCGCGAGTTATAGAAGGGGGACAGCACATCAATACTGGCCCCGTTCATGGCCACGTCGCCGTCGATCGCGCCGTAGTCCCCTGCGGCTTCGATCAACAATTCGGACAGGCGCTGATAGGTTTCCATTGACCACACCTTGAGCATTGAGACGTCCTGGCCCAGTGCTTCGCCGCGCCGCGCGCGTTCAACATAGCGGCCGTAGAGCGAGCCAAGGTCGGCCAGATCCAGTTTCAGTTGTGTCAATCGTTCGGCGAACGCGGCGTCAGTCAGCAAGCCGCGCGCCTGCGCGAGTGCTTCGAGTTTTTCCAGCGCCTGCAGCGGCCGCCGTGGGCTGCCGATATTGAGCCGCTCGAAACCTAGCAGGCCCTTGGCTATGGTCCAGCCCTTATGCAGTTCGCCGACCAGGTTTTTTTGCGGCGTGCGCACGTTGTCAAAAAACACCTGGCAGAACTCTTCATGCCCGGCGATGTTGCGGATGGTGCGCAAGGTAATGCCCGGGGTTTTCATGTCGATCAGCAGGAAGCTGATGCCTTCCTGTTTTTTCTTCGCCTGTTTGTCGGTGCGCGCGAGCACGTAGATATGCGTCGCGTCGTGCGCCATCGAAGTCCAGATCTTGCTGCCATTGATGACGTAATCATCACCGTCTAACACCGCCTCGGTGCGCAAGCTGGCCAGATCCGACCCGGCATTGGGTTCGGAATAGCCCTGGCACCAGATCGCGTCGCCGGCGATGATTTTCGGCAGGAAAAACGCGCGCTGCGCATCGTTGCCAAAACGGATCAGCGTCGGTCCGACCATGGTCAGCCCCTGGTCGGGCATACGGCCAACGCCGGCGCGTTCGGTTTCCTCGAAATAAATCAGCAATTTCGTCGGCGACAAGCCCATGCCGCCGTGTTCGCGCGGCCAGTTCGGTGCCAGCCAGCCTTTTTTAGACAGTTTCAGGTACCAGTCACGGCATTCATGCCAGCGCATGCGCCGCGGCAGGAAACGGAATTCGCGCGGGAACTCGGTTTCAAAAAAAGCCCGCGCCTCATTGCGGAACGCCTCGTCATCCAATACATTCCAGTCGCTCATGCCACCGCCCTGGTGACCTGTACTGTCAGTTGCGCGTAACGCATGCGATGCGCGCGGCCGTTGCCCAGCCACGCCGACAAGGTCATCGCCCGCTTCACATACAAGCCGACGTCGCAGTCTTCGGTGAAGCCGATCGCGCCGTGGAACTGAATCGCCGCGCGGGTGATCGCCAGCGCCGCCTCGGCACAACGCGATTTGGCGCGACTGGCGAGCAGTGCGCGCGTGTTGTCGTCTGGGGCCGCGTCGAGTTGCGCCACCACCTCGCGCAGCACCGCGTCGGCAAGTTCCTGCTGGATGTAGAGATCGACGGCGCGATGCTGCAGCACCTGGAAACTGCCGATGGCCTTGCCGAATTGCACCCGCGTTTTCATGTATTCGAGGCTCATTTCGTGCGCGCATTTCATCACGCCCACCAGTTCCGCCGAGGCGATCACCGCCGCATGGTCCAGCGCGCGGCCGAGCGCACTGCGCGCAGCAGTGCCGGACGCCAGCAGCTGCTCGCGCGGCACCGCCACATCTTTCATGGTCACCGTGCCATAACTGCGGCCGTCAGCCAGCGCAATCAGCTCAGTGGCACAACCGGCGGCATCTCGCGGAATCCACAACAGTTGCAGGTCACCGGCGACCTTTGCACTGACAATGTAACCGTCGGCGCCGGCGGCGCCGATGACGAATTGTTTTTGCCCGTTGACGCGGAAACCGCCTTCAAACGGCGCCGCGGTGGTCGCAATCCGGGCGGCAGCGACATCGTCCGCCTGTTCATGGCAGGCCACCACCGGTATGCCTTCACCACTGACGAGGCCACTCAGCAATTCATTGCGCAAAGGGGTGTCGGCGGAATATTCAAGCGCACGCGCCGCCAGCACGGCAACAGCGGTATAGGGTTCGGGTGTCAGCGCACGACCGAGGCCTTCGGCCACGATCGCCGCTTCCGCCAAGCCCAGCCCGAGACCCCCGCAGGATTCCGGGGCCAGCACGCCGAGCCAGCCAAGTTCGGCCAGTTGCCGCCACTGCGCGCGATCGAATTCGGCACGGGTCTGCGGCAATGCGCGCACCCGCGGCAGGTCGGCGCCGCGCTTGACGAAATCGCCGACGCTCTGCGCGAGCAGCGCGGCATGGCTGTTGTCATGGCCTGTGGTCATCGTTGTTTATCCATGCGGTTACCGTCGCAGCGCCGGAAATATAAGCGCAGGTAACAAAATGAAATTCTCCCTCGCCCCGCTCGCGGGGAAAGGGCTGGGGTCAAGGGAACACTTGGAGCGAAGCAGAGGGGCTTCAGGAAAGTCATTTTGTTACGCGCTCTAAGTATTTGTTTTTATTTAAACTTTAAACGCAAACCAAGCGCTGATCTTGTCCGCCAAGCATTGTATGTGCAGCTTACCCAAATGCGCGACTGCAAACCATGCATGTCTTACAGCATGCGGACCCGACGCGCATTGCGATACGGGATGCGTTCGGCTACAGTCCGCGCCCTTCATGGACGCCTTTTTAATCTCCACCGGCATCGTCGCCCTCGCTGAAATTGGCGACAAAACCCAGCTGCTGGCGCTGGTGCTGGCCGCGCGTTTCAAAAAACCGTGGCCGATCATCGCTGGCATCCTGGTCGCGACGCTGGCCAATCACGCCCTTGCCGGCACCGTCGGCGCCTGGGGCGCAGCACTTCTCGGCGCCGACGCACTGCGCTGGATCCTCGGCCTGTCGTTTCTCGGCATGGCGGCGTGGATGCTGGTCCCCGACAAACTCGATCCTGCCGCAGCCGAAACGCCACGCGCGCCGCTGGGCGTATTCGGCGCCACGGTAATTGCATTTTTTCTGGCCGAGATGGCCGACAAGACGCAGATCGCCACCATCGCGCTGGCCGCGCGCTTTGATGCCCTCGCCGCCGTGGTGCTCGGCACCACGCTGGGCATGATGATTGCCAATGTGCCGGCAGTGTTGCTCGGCGAGATCGTCACCCGCAAAATTTCATCAATCATCGTCCACGCGATTGCGGCGACAATTTTTGCAATGCTTGGCATCGCGGCGCTGTGGGGCGCGGTGCCGGACTGGATGTTCGGAAAATAAGACAGTAACTATGCGGTCAATCCTGCACTTCACGATCAAGTAGTGCGCGTTTGCGGGCCACGCCCCAGCGATAACCGGACAGTCCGCCATCGGTGCGCACCACGCGATGGCAGGGTATCGCCACGGCCAGCGTGTTGGCTGCACAGGCACCGGCCACGGCGCGTACGGATTTGGGCGCGCCGATGCGCTGCGCAATTTCGGTATAGCTCGCGGTGGTTCCGGCGGGAATTTTTTGCAGCGCCTGCCACACGCGTTGCTGAAAAGCGGTTCCGCGCACGTCCAGCGGCAGATCCAGTCCCAGCCGGGGCTGTTCGACGAAACCCACGACCTGCGCCACCCAACGCTCAAACCCGGCGTCACCGCCGACCAGTTCGGCGCGCGGAAAACGGTCCTGCAGGTCGCGCGCCAGCGCATCGGCATCATCACCCAGCAGAATGGCGCAGATGCCGCGCGCGCTGGCGGCCACCAGGATCGCGCCCAACATGCATTGCCCGATGGCAAACCGTATTGCGATATCAGCCCCGCCGGTGCGATACCGGCTCGGTGTCATGCCCAGTACCGCATTCGATTGCTCATAAAACCGCGCACTGGAGTTGTAACCGGCACCATAAATCGCCTCGGTCACGGTGAAGCCCTTGCGAAGTCCGGCTTTAACGCGTTGCGCGCGATGCGCCGCAGCGTAGGCTCTGGGCGTCAGGCCGGTCACCGCCTTGAACACGCGATGCAGATGCCAGGGGCTCAGCCCGGCATGTTGTGCCAGTGTTGCAAGGCTGGGCATTTGTTCGGTGCGTTCAATCAATCGACACAGTTCAGCCACCCGCGCAGCCTGCTCTCCGGCTGGGTGGTCCGGCTTGCAGCGTTTGCAGGGACGAAAGCCCGCGTGCTCGGCCGCCTCGGTCGTCGCATGAAATTCCACGTTCTCGGGCCGCGCGGTGCGTGATGCGCAGGACGGGCGACAGTAAACACCGGTCGTTTTGACGGAATAAAAAAACCGGCCGTCCGCCGCCGGATCGCGGGCGACCACGGCCGCCCAGCGCGGATCGCCGGTGGTGGTGGCTGCACGTAATGTCGTTTTGCTGGACATGATCGGGGGACCTTTGCGCTATTTTCAACTTGATGGGCGAAATTTAGCCAGCGCAGCAGCGTTATGCACCCCGGGGCTTGCGGTTGAATTCGTTATTTTTACCAAGGAGGAGGAGGTGCCGTATTGCCCGAGGGCGATAGGGCGTCCTGCGCGCAGTCCCCCCGACTGCGCTGGTCGAACTCTGGGGAGTTCTCACCAGCCCCCCCTCCCTTCAAAACAAAAAAGCCACCTTCAGGTGGCTTTTTTGTTTTGGTGGAGTGGAGGAGGATCGAACTCCCGACCTCCGCATTGCGAACGCGGCGCTCTCCCAGCTGAGCTACCACCCCGAAAAGAGGGCGGATTCTACCG
>JAYUYQ010000056.1:0-2834 GCA_043752435.1 Betaproteobacteria bacterium | reverse complement strand
ACGTCGATGCCAGCCACGCGCTGACCGCATTTACCGCTGTGATGATGAGCGCCCTGGTGGCCGTGGGTTTGATCTTCCGCCCGCAAAGGCGTGCTGTGATGGGACTGACCTGGGTCAGCCTGGGATTGTTTCTTATGTACATCCTCAACACCTGGATTCTCTTTCAGCATGGATAATAGCAAGCACCCCTGGTATATGCTGCCGCCGGAAATCGCTGCAGCAACGCTGGAAGTTGATCCTGGGCGCGGGTTGGAAGAAGGCGAGGCTGTTGCTCGCCTTGCCCGCTTCGGTAAAAACAGGCTGATCGAGGCTACGCCTCGTCCTGTCTGGCTGAAGTTCCTCGACCAATTCAGAAATTTGCTGGTGATTGTATTGTTATTTGCCGCCGCTCTGGCCTGGGCGGTCAGCGACATCAAGGACGCAGTGGTGATTTTGGTCGTGGTGTTGTTCAACGCCAGCCTGGGGTTTTATCAGGAGTACCGGGCGGAACAAACGCTGGCAGCGTTAAAGGGCATGCTGGCGGCGCGTGCACGAGTGCGCCGCAACGCACGCATTGAAGAAATAGATGCCGTACAGTTAGTGCCCGGCGATATCGTGCTGCTCGAAGCGGGCGATCGCGTCCCCGCCGATGGCCGCCTGCTGGCAGCGCATAGTCTCGAAATCGAGGAAGCGGCGCTGACCGGCGAATCCCATGCTGTCGGCAAGTCGGTAGCGGCGTTGAACAAGGCCGAACTATCCTTGGGCGACCGCGTCAACCTGCTCTACATGAACACGGTGGTGACGCGCGGTCGCGCCGAAATGCTGGTGATCGCCACCGGCATGGCCACTGAAATGGGCAAGCTCGCTGGCATGATTGCCAGCGCCGGGGAATCGGAAACCCCGCTGCAAAAACAGCTCGACACGCTGGGAAAAAAACTGGCGGTGATTGCGAGCATGGTGGTGACTGTCATCTTTGCGTTCGATTATGCGCGCGGCCTACCCTGGACTGAGGCCGCGATGACTGCGGTGGCGTTGGCCGTAGCTGCCATTCCCGAAGGACTGCCGGCAGTGGTGACGGTGACGCTGGCCATCGGCATGTGGCGCATGGCGCAGAACCGGGCCATCCTCAAGAAACTATCTGCCGTGGAAACGCTGGGCTCCACCACGGTAATCTGTTCGGACAAGACCGGTACCCTCACCTTGAACCAGATGACCGCGCGTACCGGCTGGTTCGCCGGGCGGCGTTTTTCTGTCAGTGGCGAGGGCTATGCACCGGACGGCAGGATTGCCTTTGAGAGTGATAGCGATCTGCGTCCCTTCTTGCTGCCGATGACGCTCTGCACAGATTCGCGCGTGCGCGACGGGCAGCTGATCGGTGACCCCACCGAGGGTGCGTTGTGGGTGCTGGCGCAGAAAGGTGGTCTCGATCCGGAGGCGGAGCAGGAAGAACAACCGCGCATCGCCGAGATTCCTTTCGATTCCGCCCACAAGTTCATGGCAACTTTTCACCATGCTGGCGCAACGGTAGAGATGTTCATCAAGGGCGCGCCCGATGTGTTGCTGGCGCGCTCTACTCATAGTTTGGCGGAGGATGGCGAACATCACTTGGACGCGGCGGCGCGCGCTGCCATCGAGGCTGAGAACGAGCATTTCGCTGCTCAGGCGCTGCGTGTGCTGGCAGTGGCGCGCAAGATCATCCCCAGCGCCGATTTCGACCCTGCGGGCGATCTGTGGGCATGGGCAGAGGGTTGGACTTTTCTTGGCTTGGCTGGGCTCATGGATCCGCCACGGCCCGAGGCGAAGGCCGCTATTTCCCGCTGCGCCGGGGCCGGCATCCAGGTCAAGATGATCACCGGCGACCACAAAGTGACCGCCGCCGCCATCGGCCGCGAGTTGGGGCTGGCTGGCGAGGTGATCGAAGGCCGTGAGCTCGACGCCATGAGCGAAGCGGAACTGTCCCGCCGCATTGATGGCATTTGCGTGTTTGCCCGCGTCGCCCCCGAGCACAAGGTAAAAATCGTTAGGGCACTGAAAAATGACGGTCACGTCGTTGCCATGACCGGCGACGGCGTGAACGATGCGCCTGCACTGAAGGCTGCCGACATCGGCGTGGCGATGGGCATCACCGGCACGGCGGTTACCAAGGAGGCGGCCGTCATGGTGCTGATCGACGACAACTTCGCCACCATCGTCAAAGCTGTGGAAGAAGGCCGCGTGATCTATGAAAACATCGTCAAATTTGTGCGCTTCCAGCTCTCCACCAACATCGGCGCCATCCTCATCGTGCTCGTCGCCACGCTGTTGGGGCTGCCCGCACCCTTCACCGCGATCCAATTGCTGTGGATCAACATCATCATGGACGGTCCACCCGCGATGACGCTGGGGGTGGAACCACCACGCGTCGGCATCATGCGTGAGTATCCGCGCCGCCAGGCAGCGCAGATACTCACCGGTCCGCGCCTCGCCAAGCTGGCGCTGTATGGGGCGATCATGATGGTTGGAACGCTTTACCTGTTCCGGCAAGGTCTGGAAACGCATGGCCAAACTTATGCACTGACCTTGGCCTTTTCCACTTTCGTATTGTTCCAGTTCTTCAACGTGTTCAATGCGCGCGCCGAAATCGGCAGTGCTTTCAACGCTCATTTTTTCCGCAATGGCAAGCTGTGGTTGGCGCTCGTGGGCGTTTTGATGCTGCAAATCCTGGTGGTACATTGGCCGCCGGCACAAGGCGTGTTCGGCACGACGGCACTGGAGCCTGACGATTGGTTCAAGGCTGTTGCCGTGGCTTCCAGCGTGCTGTTGTTGGACGAACTGAAAAAATATATGGTTTCGTTGGCACGTAAATTTTGAGAGGA
>JAYUYQ010000055.1:0-17145 GCA_043752435.1 Betaproteobacteria bacterium | reverse complement strand
CGACATGCGCATGCGATGCACCTCCAGCATACGAATCAGCCAGTCACGGGTGTTGCGCGGATCGATGACATCCTGCGCGGTGTAGATCGCCGCCATGTCATAGGGCGAAGTGCCCTTGGACATTTTGGCGACGGCGTCTTTGAACTTCTCCGGCTCCTGTTCCGGATCGACGCCGAACACCACCTTGGCGCCGAAATCGGGCTTCATGAAACTGATTTCAGCAGTCAGCCAGCAGGCGAGTTCATCGGTATTGCCGCCTGCGCCCATGTTGGACACCGCCAGACCGTAACTCTTGCGCACGATGACCGAAATTTTCGGCACGGTGACCAGCGTCATCGCGTTCAGCCAGTTCATCACCTTGCCGGTGACGCCCCGCTGCTCGCCCTCCAAGCCAATCAGAAATCCCGGCTGGTCAACCAGCAGTACGATCGGGATGTTGAATGAATCACAAAGTACAAAAAATGCCTGCACCTTCTGACAGGCATCGACGTCGATGGCACCGCCCTTGAACAGCGGATTGTTGGCGATGATGCCCACCGACTTGCCGTCGAGCCGTGCCAGCGCGGTGACCAGGGTTTTGCCGAAACGTGATTTCATTTCGAACATCGAGCCGCGATCGACAATGCACTGGATCACCTTGCGCATGTCGTAGACCTGGTTGGTCGAGTCCGGGATCAGCTTCATCACATCCTTGATCGCCTCGTCCGACCCTTCCGGCACGGGATATTCCGGCGGCGGCTGCATGTTGTTGCTCGGCAGATAAGACAAAAACTGCTTGATGGCGTCGATGGCCTGTTCGTCGGTATCAACCACCTGATCGGCGATGCCGCTGACGTCGGCATGCACGCGCCAGCCGCCGAGTTCTTCGCCGTCGACCTGCTTGCCGGTGGCCATGGAAATCAGCCGCGGACTGGACACCGCCATGATTGCGCCCTTGCGCATCACGCAGAAATCCGCCATTGAGCCGTACCAGGCCGAGGAACCGTAGCAATGGCCGAGCACACCCGCCGCCCATGGCACTTCGCGCATGCGCAGATATTCCTGCGGATCGTCCTTGGAGCCGATGGAGGATGCGCCCATCACGTCAGGCATGCGCGCCCCGGTGGATTCGCCGAGAAACACCAGCGGGATGCCGCGTTTTTTTGCGACCCCCTTCATGTGCTTCAGCTTGCGGATATTGATCTGCGCGCTGGACGCGCCCTTGACCGTGAAATCGTTGGACACCACTGCGGTCTCGCGACCGTTGATGCGGCCATAACCCGCCACCTTGCCATCGGCCGGCGTGGTGGTCTTGTCCTCGGGACGGCTCGATACGGCATGCAAACCGGATTCGCTGAACGAACCGGCATCGAACAGGCGGTCGATCCGTTCGCGCGCATTGAGCAAACCCTGCGCCTTGCGTTCGGCCAGTTTCTCCGGCCCGCCCATGCCCAGCGCCCGCTGTTTGCGCGCGTCGAGTTCCTTGATCAGTTCTTCAAAGGCCATATCAGAGTCTTACGTCCAGATTGCGCACCAAATCACCCCATTGTTTGATGCCGGCACGCATTGATGCGCTGAGTTGTTCCGGTGTACCGCCTGCCGGCTCGGTGCCGTCGGCCGCAAACGCGGCTTTGACTTCCGGACGCACCAGTGCGGTATTGATATCGCGATTGAGTTTCGCAATGATCCCCGGCGGCGTTTTTGCCGGCGCCAGCACCGCAAACCAGCTCGCTGCTGAATAACCGGGCAAGCCCGATTCGGCAATTGTCGGGATCTCCGGCACCACCGGTGAACGCTGCGCCGAAGTTACGGCGAGGATCCGCAGGCGCCCGCCTTTGGCTTGCGGCAGCGCTACAGTAAACGGTGCAAAAGCCAGCTGGATCTGGCCGGCGATGACATCGGTCACGGCAGGATTGGCGCCCTTGTACGGGATGTGTGTCATGCGGATGTTGGCCAGCGCCTTGAAATGCTCGGCGAAGAGATGGTTCCAGGTGCCGTTGCCGGCGGAACCGTAATTCAACTTGCCGGGATTGGCACGGGCATAGGCCAGCAGCTCACCGACGTTTTTCACCGGCAGCCCCGGATTCACCACTAACAATCCCGGTGGCTGTGACACCAGCACCACCGGCGCCAGATCTTGCAGCGGGTCATATCCCAGTTTCGGAAACAGGCTGGGGCCGACGAGGATGTTGCCGAACGAGGCCAGCGCAATGGTGTAACCATCGGCCGGCGCCCTGGCCAGCATTTCAACACCCACCGTACCACCGGCGCCAGCGCGATTGTCGACCACCACCTGCTGGCTCCAGGCTTCAGTCAGCTTCTGCGCGATCAGCCGGCCCTGCACATCGGTGTTGCCGCCGGGCGCAAACGGCACAATGAAACGCACCGGCCGTGTTGGATAATTCTGCGCAGCGGCAGATGCCATGACGGTGAACGCCGCGACGGCGGCAATGATGATTTTGTGCAGCATGGTTACTCTCCTCCTGCGGATCGCCGGCGCGGTGAACGCCGGTCGCGTTTCAATAACTGGTCGGCCAGTTGCGCAACAAATGTTGTCCCACACCGTTATTCATGCCCTTGCGATGGACTTCCAGCGTGCGGATCAGCCAATCGCGGGTGTCGCGCGGGTCGAGCACATGCTGCGCTTCGTAGAGTTCGGCCAAGCCCCAGGCGGAGGTGTCGCGCTCGACTTCAGCTTTCAGCTTGGCGAATTTTTCCGGGTCATCCTGCTGCTTGATGCCGTAGAGCACATTGACCGACACCGCGGGATCCATGAATCCGAGGTCAGCCATCGGCCACACCGCGACTTCGTCGGCATTTTTGCCGCCGGCCATGTTGATGAAGGCCTGGCCATAATTCTTGCGCATGATGATGGTCAGCTTGGGCACGGTGACCTGGGTCAGCGCGTTCATCCAGTTGATGACCTTGCCCGGCATGCCGCGGATTTCACCTTCGACGCCGATCAGGAATCCGGGCACATCGACCATGAACACCAGCGGGATGTTGAAAGAATCGCAAAGCACCATGAAGCTGATGACCTTCTGCACCGCGTCGGCGTCCAGTGCGCCGCCCTTGAACAGCGGGTTGTTGGCGATGAAGCCGGTGCTTTTGCCGTCGATCCGCGTCAGCATGGTGGTGATCGATTTGCCGTAACGTTCCTTCAGCTCAAAGCAGGAATCCTTGTCGGCAACAGCGGCCACGATCTTGCGTACGTCGTAGACCTTGGTGCGAGATTCCGGCAGGATCTCGAACATTTTTTTGCAGGCATCGTCCGAACCTTCCGGCACCGGAAATTCCGGCGGCGGCTGCATGCAGTGGCTGGGCAGGTAGGAGAGGAATTTTTTGATCGCATCCATCGCCTGCTGGTCGGTGTCCACCGCCATGTCGGCGAGTCCGGACACGCCCGTCAGCAGTTTCCAGCCGCCAAGATCCTCGGCTTCGATGGTCTTGTTAATCGCGATCGAGGTCACGTTGGGACTGGCGATGGCCATGATCGCGCCCTTGCGCATCACGACAAAATCCGACATCGCGGAATACCAAGTCGACGAACCGTAACACTGGCCGAGCAGCGCCGAACACCAGGGCGATTCACGCAGGCGCTGGTACTCGGTCGGATCCTGGGCAATGGTCGCGCGGCCGGCGGAACCCATGCGATCAGGCATACGCGCGCCCGAGGATTCGCCCAACATGACCAGCGGCATGCCGCGTTTGGTCGCGACCTGCTTCACATGTTTGATCTTTTTCATGTTGATCACTGCGCTGGAGGCGCCAAGCACGGTGAAGTCATTCGAGACCAAGCCGATTTCGCGACCGGCAATTTTGGCGAAGCCGGTGACTTTGCCGTCGGCGGGCGTCTTGTGTTTGACCTCGGGCCGGTTGCTGCGGGCGAAGCGGCCGGATTCGATGAAGGATTCGGGATCGATCAGGTAATCAATGCGCTCGCGGGCATTCAGATGGCCTTCGGCCTTGCGCTTGGCCAGCTTCTCCGGCCCGCCCATGCCCATCACTTCTTCGGTTCTTTGCTTGTATTCTTCGATCAGTTTTTCGAACGCCACAGCAATTCCTCTTGTTTCAGCTCAGATTTAGCGGGATTTTGGGTGGCTGAAGCATAGCTTGGTGGCTTTATTGTCGTCAAGAAGATTGTTAACAATAATACAAAATGAGATGTTACAACCGCTCTTGCAAGTTAGAGTCATGGCCCGCTGCCTGACTCAAGCGCCCAGCAGTCTGCGCGCCAGCAGCGATTGCATGTCACGACGTCCGTCCACGATCAGGTAGATGATGGCCTGACGATCGGCGATCCGGTAGATCACACGATAAGGCTTGAACAAGACCTGCCGGTATTCCTTGATGCCCAAGGCGGCCAGCTCTTTAGGATGACTTCCGCGGTCCGGAAATCGCGCCAGGCTATCCACGGTTTCCATCAAGCGGTCGAGCAGGTGATGGGCCCTGGAAGGACTATCGCTGTGAACAACGAAATCGTACAGGGCCTCGAGATCGCGCTCGGCGCCCCCCGTAAGCAGCACCCGGAATTGCGCCGGCTTGCCGGCCATCAGTCAGGATTGCGCTTCGCACGCAGGCGCGCGACGACTTCTTTTGCAGGCCTGAGCTGGCCCGCCACGACTTCCTGATTGCCTATCGCCAGAATTTTCAACAGCGCCAGGGTCTCCTGCGTTTCCTCGTACGAAGCCACATCCTGCAGCACAGCCTTGGCTTCTCCGTTCTGGGTAATGACCAGAGGCTCGCGTTGTTCAGCGAGGTGGGTCAGCACTTCGGCCGCGTTGGCCTTGAGGTAGCTGATCGGTTTAACTTGCGTCGAGTAGCGCATGGTGTGCCCTTGAATTCTGTGTGGACTGAATATAGTCTTTTTATGGTCCGGCTGAAAGACACGACACAGATTACATTCTCAGGTGCAGGCCTGCCGATTGCCGAGCGTAGCCTGTAAGGAGCGCGCTCCGAAGGAAGTCACCTTGGGTGGCAGCGAATTACAAGTGACTAACTCCGCTGTTTTCATCGAGGCTATCGCCGGTTGTCGCGTGGGTGGTCCAAAATGGCTCATTGAGGGACATGACATGCGGCGCAATGCGCTGCGCTTATTGCGCCCTACGAGTTCTAATCGACGCGAATCCTGTAATACGCTCCGCTCTTTACAGGCTACGCTTGCTGTCCGTGTTGGTGGTGTTGTTGGGCAGATGGGATTGCCGAGATTCCTATTTTGCGATGGTGTTGCCTGGATAAATCTTCTTCCAGACCGAGCGCAGACTCCCACTTTCCATACGATTGTAAGTGCCGTCGCCATTGTCAATGACCTGTCCACAGCGTTCTTCAGTCCCAGTCCAATGGTTGCACCATTCACTCGAATCGGTGATGCGCCAGGTTCCTTTAACAATCTTGCCATCGCTATCATTGCGGGAACCGGCTGATCCATCGGTAGCATAATGGATCGTGTGGTTTTGGCTCCTGGCGTGCGAGTAGAGGGCTACCGTATTGCCTGAAACGAGCTGTTTAATCTGCTCCCCGCTTAGCGGCGTGCCCGCCGAAGCAGACGCGGACAGGGCCATGAGAAAAAGTATGGAAGATGGTTTGTGCATCAATTTCTCCTTTCTGGTTTGTTAGAAACAACAGGTCTACGAGCCCAACGTGAAAGTAAGGGGCTGCGCGCTTTTGCGCAGTCCCGCTTGACTGCCGGGTTCGGCCTCATGGCACGTCAAAGATCGCTTGCCAGTTAGATGGAGAGCCATTTGAGAATGTTTCGCCTGCATCCTCATCTCCGTCCCAGGCGCCAATGAAGTCCTCAGACTGGCCGGGGTGCATAAACAACCCTAAGTGATAAGGTCTTCGCGTCTTACGTTGAACATACCCTAGGCGCCAGTAGTCTTCGTCATCTGAGAAGGTGAATCCCTCGACCTCAACTGTTGCGATCTGGTGAATGTGTTCGTCAAGCACCTCAAAGGACGATGGGTCAGCGTTCTTGGTTATGGATCCCTCCAGCAGTTCCGAGTTGAATTCGGCGACTTCTGCGAGGATGGTCAAAAAGTCAGTCAGATCGTAATTCGCCCCAAGGTTCTTGTCGCCGCTGGCGGGTGCCTTGTATGCGATCAGTTCGCGTTGTGCCTTGAGCTGCAAAGCGATCTTCTTCATCTCTGCCGCCAGCGACTTATCGAGCTTTGCAACCCAATCAAACGCCACGTTGATCGCGCGAGTGTGTGAAATTGCCATCAGCTCGCCGGAGTTCCAATCCTCTGTAGGGATCGTATAGACAAGACCACGTAATAGGGACAGAGCAGCGTAGTACTCAAAGTATGGATTTGCGGTACGAAGCCCGGAAATACGTGCAAATTCAAGGCTATTTAGAAGAACGGTTGCATTGAGGATCATCTTGGTCGTGAAGTACATGCGGCACGACCATTCGGAGTTTTTTTTGCGCGTCCAGTCTTTCGTCAGCTGCGCGTATTGCGTTGCAATGCGGCCAGCAACCTTAGCCAGTTTTTGCTCTGGGCACAGTTCAAAGAGCTTTCGGTATGAGTACGCCCAATTTCTACCTGCGTGCTGCACGATTCTTCCTTGAGGCCGAACGTTGTGTTCTGCGGCGGGCCAGCACTGACGTTCGACAAAGGACGGTGCTGGCGGCCCGTCCGCAGCAGCTACGGGTTATGCGGTTACAGGCCATGTACCTCCTCCATAAACCGACGCATGTTCTGCGTTTCTCGGCCGGTAAGCGCAAAGAAGTTCTCGATTGCACGATCAAGTATCTCGACGGCCGCCTCGCGAGGTATGGTGATCGAGTTTCCGTCCGTGTAGTGCTTAAGGTCGTTGCGAAAGGCGTTCGCCATGTCCGCAAAGTCTTTGTGCGACCAATTTTCGTTGTAGACCACTTTCCCAGTCGCCACACACGCCTTCACGAAGCTTCCGAGTGCGTGTTCTTTTCCGGCCTTCTCCAGTAGCTTGCCTAGTATTTCCTCGCTAGCACCCGCAAGAGTTATTGCGCATACGTAATCCTTCTCATCCAGGAAAAGCCGGAGGGCGCGCTCCAGTTGGTGCTCGGCGACCCCAAGCTTTGTGAGCGTGAGCATCGCGTCGAGGTCCAGTGTCTCTCTAAACCGCATAACTAGAGATAGAAGCCCTAAAAGGTGGTTGCAAAACCTCCTTTATTAACGGGCAAATGTCAGTTTCTTTCATGTATTCAGCATCGTTCTTTACTCTTCAGAAACCCCATTTTCCTGGATCATTGCAGAAGGTCAATAAATAATTAAATAAATCAATGGGTTATGTGGTTTCGTTGGCCACAGCAGCACCGCCGGACTACTTCAATAAGTGTCGCGCAATGACCAACTGCTGGATCTGGCTGGTGCCCTCGAACAACCGGAACAGGCGCACATCCCGGTACAGACGTTCAACGGCGGAGGCCTGCATATAACCAGCGCCACCGTGGATCTGCACCGCGCGGTCTGCCACACGGCCCACCATTTCCGCGGCAAACAGTTTGGCGCAGGACGCTTCCAGCGTGATGTTCTCGCCGCCGTCTTTTTTGCGCGCGGCCTCAAGCACCATGCTGCGTGCCGCATAAATCTCGGCCTTGGAATCGGCGAGCATGGCCTGGACCAGCTGAAATTCAGCGATGGGTTTGCCGAACTGCTGGCGCTCCTTCGCATAACGCAGTGCTTCGGCTAGCAGCCGTTCGGCCGCACCGACGCACACCGCGGCAATGTTCAGCCGCGCATTGTCGAGGACTTTCATCGCGGTCTTGAAGCCCATGCCTTCCTTGCCGCCAATGATGCTGCTGGCCGAAACACGCACATTGTCAAAAATCACGTCGGCGGTATGTGAGCCGCGCTGGCCCATCTTGCGGTCTGCCGGGCCGACGCTGAGCCCCGGCGTGTTGCGTTCGACGATGAAGGCCGATACACCTTTTGCATCCTTTGACTGCAGATCGGTGCGCGCCATTACCGTGAACACTCCCGCTTCCGGCGCATTGGTGATGTAACGCTTGGTGCCGTTCAATACGTAATGATCGCCGTCGCGCCGTGCGGTGGTTTTCAGCGAACCGGCATCGGAGCCGGATTCGGGTTCGGTCAGCGCGAAGGAACCGGTGATTTCGCCGGAGGCCAGCCGCGGCAGGTATTTCTGTTTTTGTTCGGTGGTGCCGTCGATGACGATGCCCTGGGCGCCGATCCCCGTGTTGGTGCCAATGCGCGAACGGAACACCGGTGAGGCGTAACACAGCGCCATTGAGGTCAGCACTTCTTCTTCACTGGTAAAGCCGAGGCCGCCGTATTCCTCGGGAATGGTCAGGCCAAACAGGCCCATGGTGCGCATGTCGGCGACGATGTCGGCGGGGATTTCATCACTTTCGGTGACTTCCTCCTCGCGCGGAATCAGTTTTTCGCGCACCAGGCGCGAGACGGTGTCGAGCAGGATGTTGAAGGATTCGGGATCGCGGATCATGGCATCGACCGCATTACACAGCAGCAAAAGGTCACAGCGTGATGCCGGCCTGCTCAATGACCTTGCGCCATTTGGCCTGCTCGTTATTGATGAAATTCGCGAATTCGTCCGGCGTGCCGCCGACCGGCTCTGCGCCCTGGCTAGACAGCCGCTCGCTGACGTCCGGCAATTTCAGAATCCGCGCGGTTTCCGCGGACAGTTTTTGCACAATGCCGCGCGGTGTGCTGGCCGGCGCCAGCAGGCCAAACCAGGAGCCCGCCTCGTAACCCGCAACACCGGCCTCCTGCATCGTCGGCAGGTTGGGCATGGCCGGCGAGCGCTTTGCTGTGGTCACGGCCAGACCGCGAATCCTGCCAGCCTGCACATGCGGCAGATACGGCGGCATATTGTCGATCACCACCTGAATCTGCCCGCCGACCAGATCAGCCAGCGTCGGTGCGCTGCCTTTGTACGGCACGTGTGTCATCTTCAATCCGGTGCTGGTCTTGAACAGTTCGGCCGACAGATGGCCGGTGCTGCCCTGGCCCGGCGAGCCGTGATTGAGCTTGCCGGTGTTGGCGCTGCCATAAGCGATCAGTTCCCTGACGCTTTTTACCGGGAGCGCGTTGTTGACGACGAGAATGTTCGGCACGATAGCGACCAGGCTGATCGGCACAAAGCTCTTCACGGCATCCCACTTCAGCTTCGGATACAGCGTGTTGTTGATACCGTGTGTCGCGGCGGTGCCCATGGTGATGGTGTAACCGTCGGGACTGGCGTTTGCGGTCAGTTCAGTGCCGATGTTGCCGTTGGCGCCGGGGCGGTTATCGACGATCACCGACTGGCCCCAGGCTTCGGTCATTTTCTGGCCGACTGCACGCGCGAGGATGTCGGTGGTGCCGGCTGGCGTATAGGCAACCACGATGCGTATCGGTTTGGTCGGATACGCCGTCGCGGCCTGCACCGTTGTAGCCGGCAGCGTTACGGCGGCGGCAATCATTGCACACAGAATCAGATTCATCGGTCTCTCCTCCGGATGAAAAACCAGTTTACCCGCGTGGCGACGATGCTGCCGGACTATGCCGGATTACCACGACGGATCAGCGTGAGTGTCTTTTTTTGGGGATCCACGCGAACGATATCACCCGTGCGGATATGGTCATACGGGTTCGCCGACCAGCCTTCAGTGATGGTAATGCCGGCAAACACGGCACCCTGGACCATCACCGGGTTGGTCACGCCGAATACGAACGCTTTCGGGGCAATGCCCTTGTGCTGGATGTCATAAAACGCCCAGCCCGCGGCAATGCCGCCTTTGGCGCTGGGCGTGATCAGGATCTTGCCCTTGATGCTGTGGCCTTCCAGCGCATGGCCGGGTCGCGAGATCAGCCCGCTCCAGCGGTCGAGGTCGTAACGCGGCGAGAAACCTTCCGTTGAAACCAGCGCCTCGCCTTCGACCACGGCGCCAAAGGCGCGTTTGACGCGGATGGTTTTCAGCGGCGCGGCCTTGCGCACGGCCGCTTTCACCGCACATCCTTGCCGGTGCAGGCGATGTCCACGCACTCGGCGGTGCGGCGCAGGAGGGTGTTGAATTTATGCGCGCCGATGATGTTGGCCAGCTTGGCTGAATTGGTGACCAGGTTGCTCCAGCCTTCGCGCACCCGCATCTGCGGCAGGTTCTGCAGGATGTAGAAACACACGCCTTCGAGCACGATCGCGCCGGCGTCTTCGATGGTTTTCAGATAACCCAGTTCGCGCGCGGCACTTTTGACGCCGTTGCTGGTGGTGATGAACAGATGACTGCCTTTGTGCACCTTGCGGCCGGCGAGCAGATTGGCCAGGGTTTTCATTTCGAACAAGGATTGCTGCGGCCCGGAGAACACCACCAGGTTCAGTGGATTGCCCTGGGTGTCGTAACCGGCATAGACCCGCTCAAGGTTGCGGTTGGTGACCGTCATCACTTCTTTCGGCTTGCGTCCGCCAAAAGCCGCCTTCAGCGTCGGCGCCTCCGGCGTCACGCCGACCATGTGGAACATGCCCATCGAACCGTAACTCGCCAGCGCTGCGCCGAGCTGCTTCAATTCATCTGCTGTTGGCGTACGTTTAACGTCGGTGAATACCGGTACCGCGTAATAGTCCTGGTGTCCAGAACCGACAATCCTGCCAATGGCGCCCCAGTCGGCAAGATCATTCAGATCGGCTTTCAGCCTGACCTGGAACGTGCCGCGACGATGTTCATCGAGATGAAAACCGTACTCCGGCACACGGCCGGTCAGGCCTGCAGCCAGTGCGGCAGGACCGGCTTCGAAATTGGAACGCGCGCCGAATACCGAGTTGGCGTAAATCACCGTGCCGGTATCGCCCCAGGCCACGTGTTCGCCGAGATGCGGCTGGTACAGCGTCTGGTAATTGATGCAGGTGTCGGCGGTGATGACATCCATCTTCCGCAGACAGGCGATGAGTTCTTTTTCCTTGCCGGCTTCAACGCGATCCTGCTGCAGCCGGTCGACGTAAGCAAAATCCACGCAACGCGCATTGGTGGTGGTCGGCTGGCGGCATTTCGCGCCCGACTGCGCGGCGCGTTCGAGGAACGACTTGCCGGCATCGCCCATGACCTCGATATCGCCCATCATGTGCACGTTCGACACCGGCACGAAGCGTCGGGCGCCGAAAAAAAGTCCGACATCGAGCTGCAGTTGCAGCGCTTCCTGTACCGCACGGCCATGGTCGCCGCGCAGCATTTGTTTTTCTTCGGCAGTCAGGCGCATGCGAAGATTCGTAACTATCTGTTTTTATTGATTATTTTAGCGATGAGCGGTGGTGCGCCGAGTTGCCTTCTTTTTCGCCGCTGTGGCGGCCGGGCCAAAGCCTTTTTCGTAATGCGGCCCACTCATCGTGCCATCGACCGCCTTGCCGATGATGCCCTGCGACAGGTCCTTGATCGCGAGGAAAATGACGTCCTCGTCCTTGGTCGACGAGATCAGGTTATGCGGCGCATTGGCCGGGATGTAGATCAATGTGCCGGCCGGGGCAACCACCCGTTTGCCGTTCACCGATCCGACCAGCGTGCCCTGCAGCACGTAATTCAGTTGTTCGTTGTTGTGCTGGTGCATGCGCGAGCCGGTGCCGCGCGGTTTGTGGATGTAGCCGACGAGGATTCGCGCGCCTTCGACCACACCACCATGCGAGGTCGAATAGCCAGTGCCCGCCGGCACTTTCTTCAGCTTGGACATGCGGAAATGATACTTGCCGTTTCCGGCGCGGACTGCGCCTTCGGTCTTGGTTTTGGCGGTGCTTTTTTTTGCTGCGGCCATGCTCAACCTCCCCAGAAACTTTATTTAGGTTTTGATAATTACAAGTAATCGATTTTTTTCCAGTCGCGCGGCGTCACGCTGACCACGTTTTTGTCGTGGCCGGGACGGCGGTCGGCGTAAATACGGCCTTCCTTCATCACCATCAGGATATTTTTCTTGTCCTGCAACACGCGGATGTTTTTCAGCGGATCGCCCTTGACGGCAATGATGTCGGCGAACTTGCCGGCATCGATTGTGCCCAGATCGCGGTCCAGTTTGACCGCGCGCGCCGCGTTGCGCGTGGCGGTCAGGATCGCTTCCATGTTGGTCATGCCGAGTTTGGTGTAAATCTCCATCTCGCGGGCATTGGTACCCATCTCGGGATCAAAACCCATGTCAGTGCCAAGCGCGATATTGACGCCCGCCTTATGCATTTTTTGGAAAGTCTCGAAGCAGTACGGCTGCAGCGCCTTCATCTTGTTCAGCACAAACTGCGAGGTGCCCTGATCGCGGCGCATCTCGATGGCATGGTCTGTCCGATGCAACAGCGTCGGCGTCATCCAGGTGCCAGCCTCGGCAATCATGTCGATGGTTTCGTCTTCATGGAACACCATGTGTTCGATGGTGTCGGCGCCGGCGGCGAGGGCCATGCGCTGGCCGGCGGGGGTGAAGCAGTGCACTGCGGCGACTTTATGGAAGGCGTGCGCCTCATCGACGATGGCGTCCATTTCTTCCTGCGTCATGTTGCGGATATCCGGCTCTTCCTTGTCGGTGCCGCCACCGCCGGTAGCACAGGTTTTGATGACGTCGCAGCCTGCCAATAAGTTGGTCCGCGCGAGCTTCCTTAGTTCCCACGGGCCATCGGCCGTCTGGAAACCGTAGCGTACCGCGGCGCGCGGCTGTATCAGGTCGAGGTGCGAACCGGTAATCGTAGTAAAGCCGCCGATCAGCATGCGCGGGCCTTCAATGACACCGGCGTTGATCGAATCGCGGACTGCGCACAGATGCGCGGTCAACAGGCCGCGGCCGGAATTGAGCCCGAGATCGCGCAGCGTGGTGAAACCCATGTCAAAACACAGCTGGGCATGGAACAGGCCGTACATCTGCTGCAGCTCCGGCGTGATCTCCCATTGCGCGACGCGGTAATTGTGGAAAGTCAGGCAGTTGAACATCATCGTGTGCAGATGGACGTCCATCAGTCCCGGCATCAGCGTCGCCGTGCCGCAGTCGATGACTTCGGCTTTGGCGGGAATCTTGACCTTGCCTTTAACGCCGACCTGTTTGATGCGCAGGCCTTCGAGCAGGATCACCGGATCCTTGACCGGTTTGCCGCCATTGCCGTCGATCAGCAGACCACCCTTGAGCACCCGGACGGGACCTTTGGCCTCTGCCGGTTTGAATTCAAACATCAGGAAACTCCTCCATGTTGCTCCGCGCAGCAATTGCAACGCCAAGTTTGCAAAAGCGTCCTGCAAAATTTGCAGAATGTAAGCGTTTGCAGCAGAGCTTGGAAGCTAATTAATCACCCCGCCCTTGTCAAGGCGGAATCCGCTTTGCGTCAAGACTTGTTTTTTATTGATGCGCTGGATTCCCCAAAACAATCGCCTGCGTTCCAGCGATTGTCCGGCCCGGATCAGGCTGGATTTGAAGCCCGCTTCCCGGATACTACCGCTGCGTTTGCAGCAGCGGTTGACATACCGGGCATCACGCCGCCCCGGCGATTGCATCCCTTGCGGGAGTCCGTTCGGCACATCCGGCGCGCAGCAGATGCATGTGGTTGGTCATCAATACGTAGGCGTGGACGGCGCAGCCGTATTTCTCCGCGCCCAGCTTCAGCCAGTGCAGGTAGAAGCGGTAGTCCTCTTCGGTAAAAAAACAGGCCGCGCGGTTGTGGCGGCGCGGCATGGCTGGGTTCGGATCATCAGGTCATCAAGCAATGATTGGCGCGGGTTAAAACTGGAAATTATTTAAGCATTTGTTTTTATTGATATTTTTATCAATTGGCGAGGAAAGAATTCGACTTCGGTATTCTTGGTTCTGCGTTTATTCATCTACCGGCCATTTTTACAAATAAATCCCCAGGACAACTGCGCCGCTTAAGTAAATTTCTGGCACAACAATAATCCCAATCCAAAGAGGCCCTGGCAACAAATAAACCAATCGGAAAAATAACAAACGCCAGAACCCCATTCATAGCCGAAAGCCATGAATATTCGTATCGACGCATTGCACGGTGGCGAGTACCACAAGCCGGACATTCATTCTTGAATAATCTAAATCGCGGCAGCTTAGTTCGCCGTTGGCGTCGTAGGTAAACGCCGGGTTGGTGAAGCCGTTCACCGTGCCTTCGATGCATTTGACGGCATGGACGCCGCCGCCGATGGCCGGGTCTTTATTGCTGTAAAAGACTATCCTGCCGGGAATGTTTACAATGTTTACAGGAGGGTCTCATTCATGAGTGAAACCGTGGCATTGCGGCTGGACACCGAAACCCGGAAGCGGCTGGACCTGCTGGCCAAAACCACCGAGCGCAGCCGCTCGGCCCTGGCTGCAGAGGCCATCAAGCAATTCCTCGAACTCAACGAGTGGCAGATTGCCGCCATCCGCGAAGGCGAGCAGCAGGCGAATGCCGGTCAGTTCATCGACCATGCCCGGCTGAAAAAGAAATGGGAGAAAAAGTTTGCGGCTGCGATGGACAAGGCTCGCTGAAGCCGACCTCGACAGCATTGCGGATTACATCGGGCAGGACAGTCCGGTCGCGGCTGCACGGGTGATCCTGGAACTGATCGACCAGGCGGAAACCCTGCTCACGAGCCATGTTGCGATGGGGCGGCCCGGGCGGGTCATCGGAACCCGCGAGCTGGTCATCGGCCAGCTACCCTACATCATTCCCTACCGGGTGCGCGAGCGTGAAATCGAAATCCTTCGCGTGCTGCACACTTCGCGGCGCTGGCCCGGCGACGTTTGAATCGCCTTTAACCGTCCCGCTCAGCGCATCCGGGTCATTGCCGCGAGGAACCGCGCATAGGCCTGCGGATCGGGCTTCGGGACTCCGGTGCTCGGCACGTCCGATTGCCAGCCGAGTACGTCCAGTGTGCTTTCAACGGCCTCGCGCGTCATGTTGCGGGTGATAAACACCAGCCGTGAGCGGCGCTCGGCATCGGGCCAGCATTCGAGAGTCATCGGTTCGTGGATCAGCGTCTGCACGGCGTGCACCGCGACCGGTTCGCCCTCGACATTGAGCAGGCCTTTAACCCGCAGCAGTTCGGCGCCGCGCAAAGAAGCCAGCGCTGTCAACCAGGCCGTCAGTCCGGCACGGGTGACTGGCGCATCCAGCATCAGGCTGTAGGAGCGGATGCCGGCATCGTGCGCGCTCGCTGCCAGGCCGTGCTGCCGGCTTTCGACCCGACGGTAATCGGCTTCGCGCAGCCAGCGCGCGACATCGGCCTGGCGCGATTCCGGCGCAATCGACGCGCCAAACAGCATCGCCGGCGCCACTGCGCCGCGGCTGGCGATCATCACTTCGGCCGCGGGATTCAACGTGGCCAGCCGTTCCTGCAGCAGGACCACGGCGGCAGGATCGGCGATGTCAGTCTTGGTGATCAGCAGGCGGTCAGCCACGGCCGCCTGTTTGCGCGATTCGGGCTGCTGGTCAAGCTGGGCTGCGCCGTTGACGGCATCGACCAAGGTAATAACGCTGTCCAGAACATAATGTGGCGCGAGTTTCTCATCGACGACCACCGTCTGCACGATCGGCACCGGATCAGCGAGGCCGGTGGTTTCGATCAGCACGCGGTCGAAGGGCGGCAACTCCCCTTTGCGCCGCTGCTTGTCGAGATCACGCAGCGTATTGACCAAATCGCCGCGCACCGTGCAGCAAATACAGCCGCTGGCGAGCAGCACGGTATTTTCGTTGGGGGTGGCGATCAGCAGGTGATCGAGTCCGATCTCGCCGAACTCGTTGATGATCACCGCCGCGCCGGCCATCGCTGGATCCTGCAACAGCCGGTTTAACAGCGTGGTTTTGCCGCTGCCCAGAAATCCGGTGATGATGGAGACGGGTAGCCGCATGGCTGGAGTGGGCGCTAACTTATATTATAAATTATTGATTTTATTGAATTTTTTTAAGCGGCTTTTGCCACACGTTCCAGTTCGGCTGAATACTTGCCGAGGCTGGCCAGCCCGTTCATTTTGGCGCGGTGCGCCAGCGCGGCTTGTGCGGCAGCAACATTGCCCGCCGCGCCTTTCCAGGCTTTGAGCGTCGGTTGTTGCAGCGCGCGGCCGTAGGAAAACGACAGCGGCCAGGGCAGATTGCCCTTGAACTGCGCGTTCATCGAATTGAGGTGAGCAGTCGCTATTTCATCGCTTTGACCACCGGACAGGAACACGATGCCGGCAACGGCCGCCGGCACGGTGCGCTTGAGTACGCGCACGGTACGCGCAGCGACTTCATCAACCGGCGCCTGCTTCGCACACTTTTTACCGGAGATCACCATCGATGGTTTGAGCACGGTGTGTTCCAGCACCACCCGGTTCAGGTACAGCGCTTCATACACCGCGTTCAGCGTCCATTCGGTCACTTCTTCACAGCGCTCAATCGTATGGTCGCCGTCCATCAGCACTTCGGGCTCGACGATGGGCACCAGACCGGCTTCCTGGCAGATCGCGGCATAACGTGCCAGGACATGGGCGTTGGCGGCAATGCAGGTAGAGCTCGGCATGTCGCGGCCGATATCGATCACGGCGCGCCATTTCGCGAACTTGGCGCCCAATTTCACGTATTCAGCGCAGCGCTTGGGCAGATCATCCAGGCCTTCGGTAACGGTTTCGCCGGGACATAGCGGCAGGGGCTTGGCGCCGGTATCGACCTTGATACCGGGCAACACCCCATTTTTCCCCAGAAGTTTGACGAAGGCGCTGCCGTCAGCCGATTTCTGGCGCAGGGTTTCGTCGTAGAGGATCACGCCGCTGATGTGCTCGCCAATGCCTTTGGTCAGGAACAGCATGTCGCGGTAAGCACGGCGGTTTTCTTCGTTGTTTTCGACATTGATGCCTTCGAAACGTTTGCCGATGGTGCCGGTGCTTTCGTCGGCGGCAAGTATGCCTTTGCCCGGGGCAACCATCGCCTGGGCGATGGCGGCGAGATCATTTACTGACATGGGGACTCCTGCTAAAAAAGTCTGGAAAAAGCGGTCGGTGAAAAGGGGAAATAAGGGGGAAATAAGGGGGAAAATAAGGAGTGAAATAAGGGCTAAGTAGGGCGGTATTTTACACGCGCGAATCTACACGAAATTCAGTTTTTCCGATGTTCGCCAACCTTGACGATTTTCATGGTGTTGGTGCCGCCGGCTCGGCCGAAGGGTTCGCCGATGGTCAGCACAATCAGATCCCCGGACTGGACAACACCGCGCTTCAACAGCTCATCCTCCGCCATCAGCAGCGCTTTTTC
>JAYUYQ010000054.1:0-7334 GCA_043752435.1 Betaproteobacteria bacterium | reverse complement strand
GCACCAGTTCGATTTCCTGGCGGGCGTGGATGAAGGTATCGCCGTAACGGGCTTCACATTCCGGATTGTTGATGCCCGAGATGATTTCATCTTCATTGGCGCCGACGCGGTCTTCGCCGGCGGTAAACACGCGCATGCGGTCATTGCGCAGATCGAACACGCCCTTGAACTGTTTGCCCATGCCTACCGGCCAGGTGCAGGGCACGACCGGCATACCCAGCGTGCGTTCGATCTCATCGACCAGGTCGGTCGGTTCGCGCACTTCGCGGTCCATTTTGTTGATGAAGGTGATCACCGGCGTGTTCTGCGCGCGGCAGACCTGCAACAGGCGCAGCGTCTGCGGTTCGATACCGTTGGCGGCGTCGATCACCATCAGCGCGGCATCGACGGCCGTCAGCACGCGGTAGGTGTCTTCGGAAAAATCGCGGTGGCCGGGAGTGTCGAGCAGATTGATTACGCAGTCGCGGTATTCCATCTGCATCACCGAGCTCGCCACCGAAATGCCGCGCTGCTTTTCGATTTCCATCCAGTCCGAGGTCGCGTAGCGCGAGGCCTTGCGCGACTTGACGCTGCCGGCAATATGGATCGCGCCGGCGAACAGCAGCAGTTTTTCGGTCAGCGTGGTTTTACCCGCATCCGGATGCGAAATGATGGCGAAGGTACGTCGCCGCGAAACTTCTTTGTCGATGCTCATTGGAAACCCTGTGCGCAGCCCGGGCGGAATGCACCGAGCGCGTTGCGGCGCGCATTATAAGCGATATTTTTTATCAATAAAATCAAATAGATATAGCGTCACTACCAAGGGAAATGCCGGCAGCTACAATACTGCCATGACAGCCCATCCACCCCGCTCCGTCGCCGACATCGAAGGTTTCGTCGGCCTGCTCAAAGCCGCCTGCGACGACGTGCTGATCAACGCCACGCTGGAGCGCCTGCTGGCAATGCCCGATACGCAGCGCCAGGGTGTAATTCACGCCTGGATTACCGACTTGCTGATTGCTGAAGCGCCGCGCGATTTCATCGAAGCTGTGGGCTGCCTGATGGATGACGCGGTCGCCGAGAAAGCCTACGAAGTCATCTATCAGTGTCGACGTGAGCAAGCCGGCCATGTTTGAACTCAAAACCACAGCGCTTTTCATCGCCACCGCCCTCGCCGAAATCGTCGGCTGTTACCTGCCGTATTTATGGCTTAACAAGGGCGCGCCGGTGTGGGTGCTGGTGCCGGCCGCATTATCGCTGGCGTTGTTCGTCTGGTTGCTGTCGCTGCATCCCGCTGCTGCCGGCCGGGTGTATGCCGCGTACGGCGGCGTGTATGTCGCCGTCGCCATTCTCTGGCTGTGGGCCATCGATGGCATCCGCCCGACCCTGTGGGATCTGACCGGTGCCACAGTGGCGATTGCCGGCATGGCCATCATCCTGTTTGCACCGCGTTCAGCATGATCAAGACCTTTGCATTTCTGCTGCTGACCGCATCCGCGGCCTGGGCACAATCGCCACAAATAGTAGATGTGCCTTCGCGATCCGGAGTCATGCAACGTATCCTCGTCATCACCCCGGATAAACCCAAAGCTGCGGTGATCCTGTTTGCCGGGGGCGATGGGGGCCTGATGCTGGAAGCTGACGGCCGCATCCCGAAGCTCGCGGGTAATTTCCTGGTGCGCACACGACAGCTGTTCGCCGATCAGGGCCTGACCACGGTGATCATTGATGCACCGTCTGACAAACAGTCGCATCCGTATTTGTCCGGCTCCCGCCAGACTGACGAGCATATCGCCGACGTCAAAGCCGTCATCGCCTGGCTGCGGCAGCAATCAATAATCCCGGTGTGGCTGATCGGCACCAGCCGCGGCACCCAGTCCGCAGCTCACATCGCTACTCGCCTGCCGGTGACTGAAGGTGGCCCCGACGGCATCGTGCTCACCGCCACCATACTCAGTGATCCACGCAGCCGCGCCGTGCCGGAGATGGCGCTGGACCGCATCCGCATTCCCGTGCTGGTCGCGCATCATCGCCAGGACAGTTGCCGCGCCTGCCTCTACAGCGATGTGCCGCGATTAATGGAGCGGCTGACCACGCCGCCGCGCAAGGAGTTGATCACCTTCGAGGGCGGCATCACTGTCGGCGATCCCTGCGAGGCCCGCGCCTATCACGGCTTCAACGGCATCGAACGCGAGGTCGTGCAGCGCATTGCCGCCTGGATCACTGCGCCATGATGTAGTGACGACATGCTGTTTGCATTATTGTCTCCGTTATAATCGCGCCTCTTTCGAAATATATCGGCACCTTATTGCCGAACCAGCATGCATCTCATCATCCAGGGTACCGAGGTCGAAACTGCCGATCTCAAACAGCTCGCCAAACTCTCCGGCGCCAGCGCCATCGACCGCCTGTCGGACAGCGCATTCCGCCTGTGCAATGCGCAACCGGCATCAGGCATTGCCGAACTGTGTGCCAGTGCCCGGCTCGATCACGGCTTCATACCCGAGGGCCGCCGGCTAAGCGACTTCAAGCTCCTGGTGATGGACATGGATTCAACACTGATCACCATGGAAACCATCGACGAACTTGCCGACATGGCCGGCATCAAGGCCGAAGTCGCAAAAATCACCGAAAGCGCGATGCGCGGCGAAATCGAATACGACGAAAGCCTGCGGCGGCGTCTGGCTTTGCTGAAGGGCCTCGATGAAAGCGCATTGCAGCGCGTCTACGACGAACGGCTGCGCTTCTCACCAGGCGCGGAAACGCTGCTCGAAAAAATCCGCGCGGCAGGCATCAGGACGCTGCTGGTGTCCGGCGGTTTTACCTACATGACAGACAGACTGAAGACACGCGCCAAGCTCGACTACACACATTCAAACGTGCTCGAAATCATCAACGGCAAACTGACGGGCAAAGTCATCGGCAACATCGTCAACGCCGACATGAAGTGCGCGTCGCTGCTGCGCGTGGCAACGGAACTCGGCATCACACGGGAGCAGATTGCCGGTGTCGGCGACGGCGCCAACGACCTGAAGTTCATGGCGGAGTGCGGCGTCAGCGTCGCCTGGCGCGCGAAACCAGTGGTGCGCGCCAAGACGACCTATGCGCTGGACCACTCTGGACTCGACGCAATGCTCTGGCTGCTTTCAGCAAATTTTAATTAATTTAATAAAATCAAATACTTACTTTAAATTGGGTTTTAACCGCTCAGCAGTCTTCAGCGGCAATTCTCCATAAGATGAAACAGACCTTCATGCCCCTCCCCATGAAGGCGCTATTGGGGACTAAGCAGCAGATCAGAGCAATTTAAATGCCAATCCTGAAAAGTTGTCTCGCCGGGCTACGCAGCCAACATTTGCTTGTGACGATGCATTGCCCGGGTGCAAACGCCAGCGGGAAGCACTGCAAGCGGACAAGCTTTAATAGACGGCAAACCGCCGCTCGCCGTCGAGTCCATAAGGACGCATAACCCCCGCACCCTCGCTGCACATGCCGTAGATGAACGGAAAACTGTCACGGCCGGGGGTCAGGAAACGCAGGTCCTTGAACCAGATGCACAACAATGAGGCTTCGCTGTCGATGCGGTGCAGGGCCGGGTAGGCCGAGAACCAGCGGAAGAATTCGAACTGCGGATGCTCAAATACCGCACGCACCACTGCACCCTGCGAACCCCGGCCGTAACGCACATCAGCCTCCCAGATCGCCTGGTCCAACGGGCGATAAACTGCATCCAATCTGGCAATGAAGCCCGCATCATCACCCGCCTGCAGCACCTTTGTGCGGACCAGGTTGATGTGGCTGTAGTGATAACCTTTGTCATCTTCAATCACAACCATCCAGTTAAATGGTGACACCGGTCGCGGCATCGCGGTGACCCGCGTCGGCGTCATGCCTGCGGCCTGCGCATGGCCCCGGCCGAATTCCACGGCCTGCTGCAGCAGCACCGATTGCAGCACGACGTAGCCGACCAGCACGATCAGTCCCGCCACCGCCGGCAGGCGCGAGCGGCGCCATACCAGCGAAAGCAGCAGGCCAGCGATGATGATTCCGGAGAACCAGAGGTCGATGATGAAGGTAGTGCCAATGCCGTGGCGATAATCAGACAGCGGTGCAAAAATCACGATGCCAAAGGTGGTGATCCAGTCGCCGGCAATATGCGCCGCCAGCGACATTGCCACCACCGGCGCATAAGTTTTCCAGCCCGGGCCTCCGCGCCAGATCATGGCCAATATCCATGCGAGCAGGAGTGTCCACAACGGCAACATCAACAGCGAGTGCGTCACGCCGCGGTGATTGTAGAGATAAGACAGCGGCGACAGCCACGAGGCGACAACGTCGATATCGGGGAACGCCGCCACCAGCGCGCCGATGGCCACACGGCGGCCGATCGGCAATGCGGGTTTTTCAATGCCGGTGGTGGCGCGCGCCAGCAGCGCACCGGACAGTGCGTGGGTCAGGGTATCCATTACAAAGCGGTAATTGGTGATTGGTGACTGGTGATTGGTAAAACCAATCTTGTGAGGCACACGGCCAGTGGCATGACATACATTTTTGACATCAGAACTTTCAAATTCACCCCATCACCCATTACCCATCACCCATCACCAATTACCTAAATCACCTAATCACCAATTACCAATCACTAGTCACCAATTACCAGTCACCAGTCACCAGAATCACTGCAGCACAATATTAAGCGACTTGCCCAGCTTGTAATAAGTCTCGTATTGCTCTTTGACATACGCCGCCGTGGCCTCCGGCGTTTTGATGTGCGGCACCGAGCCGACTCTCTCCGTGGCATTAACCCACTGCGCATCCTTGCCGACTTTCTGCAGCGTGTCACCCCAGACTGCAATCAGCTTCTGGTCCATTTTCGGCGGTCCGTAGAGTGCGCTCCAGCCGATGATGCGCTCCAGGGTCGGATAACCGGCCTCTTTCGCTGTCGGCACATCGGGGATGTCCCTGAAGCGCTCTGGTGTCGTCGTCACCAGCGCGCGCATCTGCTTGTTCTTGATGAAACCAAGCACGGTGCCGATATTGGAGCAGCTGAAATCGACATGACGGCCTAGCAGCGCTGTGGCCGCTTCACCACCACTCTTGTACGGAATCTGGTTTCCAGCATCCTTGCCCAGCTTCTGCGCGTCGAACAGCAGTTGCGGCCCCATTTCATGGATGGTGCCGACACCGGCCGTGCTGTACTTCAGCTTGCCTGGATTCCTGCGGATAGCTTCGACCAGGTCGCCGAACGTCTTGTACGGGGAATCAGCAACCACCGCGCAGACATAAGGATTAAGTTCGAGGATGCCGAGGAAGGAAAAGTCGTTCCACTTGTAGCTGAGGTCCGGCTTCAGCGCCGGCAGCGTGGCCTGCGAACCGACGCGCGCCAGCAAAAAGGTATAGCCATCGGGAGCGGCGTTCTTGACATACTCGGAACCGATGGCGCCACTGGCCCCGACCTTGTTAAGCACCACGGCATTCTGCTTGAGGTATTTTGGTATGACCGCCGCCAGATTGCGCGCAGCGATGTCCGAATCGCCACCTGCGCCAAACGGCGCCACAATCAGCAGCGGTCGCGTCGGATACTGCTGCGCGCCAGCCGCCAGTGGCAGCACGCCAGCCACGGCACAGCAAATACGCGCGACAGCGCGACAAACAGAACTGGATTTCATGCTGGTCTCCCCCGGTTGAAATGTCCAACTTACCTGCAGGGGATTGTGACCGCCGCCCGCATCTTTGGCAACGGCTGAGAGCCGCGCCCGACATGATGGGGTAGCGCTTTTCCGCTCAGCACTCATCACTCAGCACTCAGCACTGCCTTCTATCCCCAGCGATCGTCGCGAACCTCGATCACGCCGTTTTCGACCCGCAGCGGAAATTTGGCCGTCGGCTCGTACGCCGGCGCCGACAGCGCATCACCGGTACGCAGGCAGAAACGTGCGCCGTGGCGCGGGCAGACCACCTGATCACCCTCGATGACACCACTCGCCAGTTCGCCGCCGTCGTGGGTGCAGACATCCTCGATCGCAAAATATTCGCCGCCGACATTGAACACCGCAACCGCGGTGCCATCGACATCGGCCACCTTGCAACTGCCCGGAGCGATCTCGCCGACCGCCGCAACCTTGAACCAGTCTGCCATCTCAGTTCACCACTCTTTAAACCGCGACCACTTCCATGTCGGGTTCGATCTGGCGCACCAGGTTTTCAATGCCGGCCAGCGTGCCCGACAGCGAGCTGGGGCAACTGCCGCAGGCGCCCTGGTAATGAACAGTCAGCTTGTTGCCTTCGAGACCCATGACGTAGAGATCGCCGCCGTCGTTCTGCAGATAGGGACGGATCTGTTCGTCGAGGATGGCGTTGATCTTGTCCAGCCGCTCGCGGTCTGCGGGGTTCAGTTTGGACGAATCCATGGCCTCGCTGGACTGCTCCGCGAGTTTGTCGGAATTGGCGTCGGCTGACGGAGCATCACGAATCGGCACCGCCAGATCGCGCATCAGTTCCTGCCAGTCTGCGCCGCCGTCCTGGGTCACAGTCACCCAATGATCAACGTAAAACACGTTGGTCACATGTTTGATGTCAAACAGCTTCATGGCCAAGGGGTCGCCCAGCGCCTGCTCCGGCTTGTCATACGAACGCGTGATGCCCCAGGTCAACGGCTCGCGCAGGATGAACTTCATCGCGTTCGGATTGGGGGTCGGTTCGATTTCGGCGATTTTCGGCATGGATTCTTTAACTCGGCCAATGGTCATCAGACCATTGGTCCGCATAAGTCTCCCCTCTCCCCGTGGGAGAGGGGACGGGGGTGAGGGATTGGAGTTCGGGAAAAAGAAAACTCAAGGTTCGGCCCTACTCAGTGGAAGCCGTGTCAGATCCGGCAAAGGCGGCATGCAGCGTATGCCAGGGCAGGATCGCGCATTTGACGCGGGTCGGCAGGTCGCGCACCCCCGCAAACACCGTCAGCCGCCCGAGGTGATGCGGCGCCGCCGGATCCAGTTTGCCGGTGGTCATGTCACGGAACTCCTGCACCATCTGCTCGGCGTCGGCGCGGGTCTTGCCCTTGACGATCGCGGTCATCATCGACGCCGAAGCCTTGCAGATCGCGCAAGCCTCGCCCTCGAAACCCACAGCTTCAACCGTATCACCGGCGAGGCGCAGCGACAGGTGCAGATGATCGCCGCACAGCGGATTCAGCCCTTCCGCCTTGTGCGTGGCATCAGCAAGCAAACCCCAGTTGCGGGGCTTCTTGTTGTGCTCAAGAATCATTTCCTGATAAAGCTCGCGGCTGTGCATTTAGTTGTTTCGTAACTCGTTATTTCGTTTCAGGCAAAGAGTTTCTGCACCCTGGCAATCGACGC
>JAYUYQ010000053.1:0-2842 GCA_043752435.1 Betaproteobacteria bacterium | reverse complement strand
GATGGCCCGGTTGCTGAACGGCTATCAGCGGGATCCGAAGGAAAACGCGTCGGTAACGCCGGAACTGTTCAATATCGGCATCGTTGCCGCGCTGTTTCACGATGTCGGCTACCTGCGGCGCCGCAACGACCATAAACACCGCTTTGGCGCGGAATACACGCTCACCCATGTCAGTCGCGGGGTCAAGTTCCTGCGCACTTACCTGCCCCGGATCGGCTTGAAAAAGCATGCGGCTGAAGCGTCGGTGCTGGTGCACTTCACCGGCTACGAACGTGATGCCGATACCATCAAGCTGGACGATCCGGTGCTGCGCCGGATCGGCGAGATTCTGGGCACGGCGGACATCATCGCGCAGATGTCCGACCGCTGTTACCTTGAAAAATGTCACGACCGGCTTTATCCGGAGTTTGTGCTCGGCGGCATTGCCCGCCGCAAAATGCCCGACGGACAGATCAAGGTCATCTACAAGTCCGGTAAAGACCTGCTGAGCAAGACCCCGGTGTTTTACCAGAACGCGATGAAACGCCTCGGCGAGAAACTGCATCAGGCGTACCACTACGCTGAAACGCACTTTGGCGGCAAGAACCTGTACATGCTGGAAATGAAAAAGAATGAGGAACACGCCGTGGCGGCCACCAGCGCGTCCGGGCGCAGTCAGCTGCGCCGCACAGCGCCCAACACCTTGCTGTCCGATGTGCGTGGCTATCCTGAGACGCTGATTATTCCCTGAGTGGTATCAGGCTCTGCAGCGTGGCTCAACCCTGGCTTCGCACAAAACTGAACAATCGGCCGCGCGACGCCGGCATGCCCACCGATGCCGCCATCGGCATCGGCTGCGCGGTGCGCACATAACCCTGCCCCGCCAGCAGCGAGCTGAACGCACTGACGTAACCGCGCCCGGGATCGGCGATCAGCACTTGTGCCGCAGGGCTGGCGTGATGAGCGATGAAGCTGGCGAGTAGTTCTGCGTGGTCGGGCTCATACAGCAGGTCGCTGCCGATGATCAGATCGAAGCGGCCGAGCTGCAGGTTGGGGCCCAGCCATGCTGCGTTGAGAAATTTGATCGGCGCGAGACCGTTCAGTTCGGCATTCTGGCGCAGGAATTCTTCGGCCAGCGGATGATGGTCACAGGCGGTGATGGTGGCGCCGCGGCGCGCCAGCACCAGGCTGGCCAGGCCGAGGCCGCAGCCGAGTTCGAGGATATTTTTGCCGGCAATCGGAAACCGGCTGATGGCCTCAGCCAGCGCCAGGCCCGCGGGCCACACTACGCCGAACAAGGGCCATGATGCCGGGGACACGCCGGCGCGTTCGGCGGCACCCTCCGGATCGGAAAACTGCTGCTTGTTGAGCAGAGCACGAATGCGGAAATCGCTGTCGCCGACATGGAGGGTGACGATTTCGACTTCGTAACCAGGCATGGCGTGCTCGCGGTGAAGTCGGGGCCGCCGTGATTGGCAGCGGGACAGCGGCAGTGATCCGCGTACATTCAGTCTACGCGAATGATGGCCGAAAGTTCCGGGTGTCGCGCCGGGCCCGGAAGCATTACATTAGGCGTCCCACTCGATGGAGCATGCATGCGTTTCCTGATCCGCACCGGCACTTTTGTATTGCAACTGACGACCTTCCTGGTACTGGTCACCTTGCTGTCGCAGGCGGTGACGTATTTCACTGCCGAGCGTTATGTTGCAGGCAATACGCCAAGCCGGCTGTTCCCGGTGGTGGTGGTGCGACCGGCGGCGACCTCAACTGCCACCTCAACCGCCACCCCGGAGTATGAATTGCTGCGCTGGCCGCAGCTGACGCGCAAGGATCCGCCGCCGCTGCGGCCCTGGAATTTGAAGTTGCCGCGGCCGGAAGGCGTGTTTGCCGTCGCGGTGACCGGCGGCTTTGAGCCTCGTGTGCGTTTCAGCGCGACCGACGCCACGGATGACCGCCAGCGGGTGGAGATCAAAGTGACAGACGACGATTACGTGATTTATGCCGCGTATGTCACGGACGGCGCGACGGCAGAGCCGGAGTACTTCCGCATCTGGGGCCCGACGTCGGCGCTGATCGCGATGTTTCCGGCGTTTGTGTTGACGGTGGCGCTGAGCCGGCTGGTCAGGCGTTGGATAAAGACGCGCAAAATGCGTCGCGCAAAATGCGTAGCACTCACGAAATAATGATTAACAGGCCCTAGTTAAACGCAGAAATCCCGGTCTGCGCGCGGCCCAGTACCAGCGCATGGATGTCGTGGGTGCCTTCCAGAGTGTTGACGGTTTCGAGGTTCAGCATGTGCCGGATCACCGGGTATTCGTCGGAGATGCCGTTGCCGCCGAGCATGTCGCGGGCCTGGCGCGCGATGTCCAGCGCCTTGCCGGCGGAATTGCGTTTGAGCAGCGACACCATCTCCGGCGAAGCCAGTCCCTGATCGCGCAGCCGGCTGACATGCAGGCAGGCGAGCAGCCCCAGCGCGATTTCGGATTGCATGTCGGCGAGTTTTTTCTGAATGATCTGATTCGCGGCCAGCGGACGGCCAAACTGTTTGCGGTCCATGGTGTATTGCCGCGCGGTGTGCCAGCAGGCTTCGGCAGCGCCCAGCGCGCCCCAGCAGATCACGAAACGCGCGTTGTTCAGGCAGCCGAACGGCCCCTTCAACCCCGACACATTGGGCAGCAGATTGGCTTCGGGCACGAACACGTTGTCCATGGCGATTTCGCCGGTGGGCGAGGCACGCACAGAAAATTTGCCTTCAATCTTGCGTGTGGACAGGCCTTCCATGCCGCGTTCGAGAATGAAGCCGCGGATCACGCCGCCGTCGTCCTTGGCCCAGACGATCATGATGTCGGCGATGGGGGCGTGG
>JAYUYQ010000052.1:0-2844 GCA_043752435.1 Betaproteobacteria bacterium | reverse complement strand
TGCTGAAGTACCGGCAACTGATGGCGCAAAAAGCGGCTTGAAGTTGATCGGAAGGCGCGAAGTTGCGCCGTCCCCCAAGGGGACTTGCTTCGCAGCGCGCAGTAAATGCCTTAACGCCGCTGACAAACCGGGCAGTAGCAGGTTGCCCGCTGCCCCTGGCGCAATTCGCGAATAATCGCGCCGCAACGCGTACAGGGTTCTCCGGCGCGTCCATACACTGAAAACCGGCTCTGAAAATTTCCTGCCATGCCGTCGCTGCCGACATAGTCGCGCAAGGAACTGCCGCCGGCATCGATCGCTTCCCGCAATGTCTGTTTTATTTCTTTCGCCAGCGCAGCGCAGCGCCCACGACTGATGCGTTGTGCCGGCGTGCGCGGATCGATGCCGGCGCGGAACAGCGCTTCATTGGCGTAGATGTTGCCGACACCGGCCACGACATGGCTGTCCATGATCACCAGCTTGATCGCCGTACTGCGTGTGCGGATTGCGCGATGCAATACCGCGCCGTCGAAATCCGCGGTTAGCGGTTCCGGCCCGATGGCGGCGAGCAGTGGGTGCTGCAGCGGATCGCCGGATTGCCATAACACCAGACCGAAGCGGCGCGGATCGCGCAGACGGACGACGCGGCCATTCGCAAACTCCAGGTCGAAGTGATCGTGTTTTTCCGGCGGCGTTGCGGCATCGACCAGCCACAGCCGGCCGGACATGCCGAGATGAACGATCAGTGCGCCTGCTTTGCCGTCGAGCGGCGCGCAATTAAACAGCAGATATTTGCCGCGGCGCGACAGCGTGCTGATGTGCGCCCCGGCGAGGCGGCGCTCAAGGCCGCGCGGCACCGGCTGGCGCATGCCGCGGTGGCGCACCACGGCGCGCAGGATGTGTTGCTGTTCCACGGCGGATGCCAGTCCGCGGCGGGTGGTTTCAACTTCAGGCAGTTCGGGCACGGATTTATTGTAAGTATTTGTTTTTATTTATTATTTTGCCGAAGGCGGAAGGCCGGAGGACGGAGCGGGGGCGGGTGGCGATCCCGGCTTGCTCAATAACGCCTGGCCAGCGGCCTCGAGAAACAGATACTGCAAGCCGGTGTCGCGACGCCATAGCAGCAGATGAGGCGCGCGCTGCAGCACACCGAACTCCAGTACAGCGCCATCGCGCAGGGTGATGCGGATCTCCGCGATCGGCGGTCGCTGGTCGTAAGGCTCAGCCTGCGCAGCGGATGCATGGCGCCATTGATCAACGTAACGCTGCAAATCATCCTGGCTGGTATCCGCCGGTGGCGTCAGTGTCCACCGGCCGTCGTCCTGGCGCAGGCTGAATTCCGGCAACACGATGGTCACCGGCTGTTCCTGTTCGGCCAGCAGCACGCGGCGGACCAGTGCGAGCGCATTGGCGGGCAGCCCCGCGCCATGGCGTAATGCGACTGCATACACCGTATCCCCGCGCCGTACATACTGTTCGCGGGTGACGGCATTGATGCCGCCAAATGCGTACTTAACAGCGTCTATGGTCAGCAGGGCTGCCGGTGATTGCAGGTCAAACCGTTCGAGATCAGTGGCTGGCAATTGTGCAGTCGGTTGCGCTTCGAGGATGGTCAGCATGCGCAGCACCTGGAATTCGTCAGCACGGGCCTTGAACGGTGCGGTGATCAGCCATTGTGTATCCCGGCGCTCCAGCATGACGGCCGGCTGCCCCTGGCGTTCCAAGGTGATGCGGTTGGCCTGCGCGGATTTCAGCGTCGACAGCGCTTGTTTCGCCTGTTCGTCGCGGGAAGGCGTCAGCCAGACGAACCACGCCAGCGCTGCCACCGCAGCGAGCAACGCTATATTCAGCAGCCAGCTCTGTCTCATGCCACCGGTGTCAGCTTGTGTTGCGCCGGCGCCACCAGACCACAATGCCGGTGACGGCAAATGCCAGCGGCAGCAGCAACAGCACCACTAATGCAATCAGGTAGAGCTGCGTGCTGTCGATGTCGAGCCGGGTGTCGGCGGCGGGGCGCGGGTCGAGGGTGACCAGTGCGTCTTCGCCGGCCAGCCAGTTGAACATGCCGGTGCCGAGTGCGAGGTTGCCGCCGTTGCCGATAAAGCTGTTCGACAGGAAATGTCCGGTGCCAACAACAATGACGCGTTGTTCGCGGTCGCCGACCGTGCGCTCAAAAGCGCTGGCAATGTTGACCGGACCCGGAAAATCGCGGGTTTTGTCGAAGCTTGATTTAGCATCAAGTTTGCCGGTTTCCACCCAGCCGCGGGGTGCTACGTCGATCAATGGTGTGACGCGCCAGCCGGTGCCGTCGTCGGCGCCGATCTGCCGGGCGTGGGGGAACAGCGTGTTGTACTGCAGCGTGCCGACCACCACGTGCCGCGCGTAATTGGCGGCGACGGCAAACACCGGCGGACCGCTGCGCGGTGCCAGCGCCGGATCAATTACGGTGCCCGGGGTCAGTACCAGCCCGAGTTTTTCGGCGAGCGGCTGCAGCCCGCGCAGCGGCTCGGTGTCGATCAGCCACAGCAGGTTGCCGCCGCGATCAATGTAGGACAGCAGTTTTTCCACTTCTGCCGGCTGCAGGTCAACCAGCGGCTGGGTGATCATCAGCAGGGCCGCGTTCGCCGGCACCTCCTGTGCAAGCCCGAGGTTGATGCCGCTGGTGCTAAAACCTTTTTCGCGCAACTGCTGGCCGAAGCTGCCGAGGTCATGGTTGGCCTGGCCGTCGAGTTTGCGTTCGCCGTGGCCGTCCAGCCACAACACCAGGCTGTTGGCGCCGCGCAGCAGGCGCACCAGCGCGTTGGCGAAGTTTTGCTCGTTAAATTCGTTGAGAGGGATCTGCTCCGAACGCCGTTGGTATTCAAT
>JAYUYQ010000051.1:0-7350 GCA_043752435.1 Betaproteobacteria bacterium | reverse complement strand
AGCAATCGGACAACGAATACCTGCTGACCATGACCGCCAAGGTCGGCCCGGTCAGCGCCAAATTCAAGGGCAAAATGACGCTGCTCAACGTGCAGGCGCCTGATGCCTACACGCTGCAGTTCGAAGGCCAGGGCGGTGTCGCCGGCTTCGCCAAAGGCGAAGCCAACGTCAGTCTCGCGCCGGAGGGCGACAGTACCCGCTTGAGTTACAGCGTCAAAGCCAGCATCGGCGGCAAACTCGCACAAGTCGGCGCGCGACTGATTGATGGAGTGGCCAAAAAAATGGCAGAACAGTTTTTCACCGCGTTCAACAAACGCGCCAGCGGCGGTCCTGAGGCAGCCTGAACAGAATCATGGCCACTCTCGCCCACCTCCACCTGCTGGCGACCTACAACGCTTGGATGAATACCAAGGTCTATGATGCCGCGGCAAAACTGACGGCGCAGGATCTGGCCGCCGACCGCGGCGCGTTTTTCGGTTCGATCATCGGCACGCTGAACCACATCGTTGTCGCCGACACGATCTGGCTCAAACGTTTCGAGACCCATCCCGCGCAGCACCCGGCGCTGGAACCGCTGCGCAACACAGCGATGCCTGCAGCACTGAACCAGATTCTGTTTACGGAATTGCCCACGTTGCGCGCACACCGCGACCGCCTCGACGCCACCATCACCGAATGGATTGCGGAGCTGACGGACGCCGATCTGCAGCATGTATTGCACTACGCAAATACCAAGGGCGTCCCGGCAAAAAAACATTTCGGTACGCTGCTGATTCACTTTTTCAATCACCAGACCCACCATCGCGGCCAGGCCACCACGCTGCTGCTCCAGGCTGGCGAGGATGTGGGTATCACCGATCTGCTGGCGCTGATTCCGGACGACACCGGCGCATAGCCTGCAGCGTGAGGCAAAAAAAACCGGCGCCAAGGCCGGTTTTTTATCAGATCAACCGCAGTCACCCCACATGCTTACGCAGAAATGACAGCGTACGTTCACGTGCGAGCTTCGCGCTGGCAGCGTCAAACGATCCGCGCTGGTCGCAATTGAAACCGTGGCCCGCCGGATAAAAATGATGCTCGGCCTGCGGTTGCGCTGCCTGCACTTTTTTCGCTGCATCCATCGGGATCGACTGGTCGGTTTCGCCCCAGTGGAACATCACCGGACACTTCGGCTGCAAGGTCGCGTGATTGGGGATGCCACCACCGTAATGCGGCGCCGAACAGGCGAGGCCCGCCACTTCCGCTGCAGCCCTCCAGGCCACCGTGCCACCCCAGCAATAACCGACGATGCCGACCTTGCCTGCACCCTGCACCATCTTCACCGCGACCGTCACATCCTTGATCGCATCATCGAGGCTGGCTTTTTGCATCAGCCCGCGGCTGACCTCGATCTCGGGCGGGGTATATCCGCACTCGTAGTTGCGCTGCACCCGGTCGAACATCGCCGGTGCGATCACCAGGTAACCGTCCGCGGCATAACCATCGGCCACCGCGCGGATATGGCTGTTAACGCCAAAGATTTCCATCACCACCACCAGTCCGCCGCGCGGCTTGCCCGCCGGCTCGGCCTTGTATGCGGAAAATTTGTGGCCGTCAGCCGCCGTCAATTCAATCATGCTGCCCATGTATTCCTCCATCAATGTTGTGGTCCAGTTTTAAAACCTTACACTTCAGGGAAAATTATATCCTGCCGCGGCCAAAGGGTGCCCTGCTAAACTGTGTAGTACTCAATAAAACCTGCGGGGAGAACACCTCATGTTGAAAATCTGGGGACGCGGTAATTCAATCAACGTGCAGAAAGTGTTGTGGTGCTGCGCCGAGGCTGGCATCCCGTTCGAGCGCATTGATGCCGGCATGCAGTTCGGCGTCAACAACACGCCGGAGTACAAGGTGATGAATCCGAACGGCTTGGTGCCGCTGATGAACGAAGACGGTTTCGTGCTGTGGGAGTCCCATGCCATCGTACGCTACCTGGCACGCAAACACGGCATGGGCACGCTATGCCCCGTTGACCCGCGTGCAGCCGCCGATGCCGACCGCTGGATGGAGTGGCACAGCACGACGCTGTGGAACCACATGAAGCCGATATTCTGGATCCTGATCCGGACCCCGCCCGAAAAACGCAACATGGCGGAAGTCGAAGACAACCGGCAAAAACTCACCGGCTACCTGGCAATGGCAGACACCCACCTCGCCAAAAATGAGTACCTCGCCGGCGCGCAGTTCACGATGGCCGACATTCCGCTCGCCGTGCTCGCCCATCGCTGGTTCAATGTCCCGATCGAACGCCCCGCGCTGCCGCACTTCGAGCGCTGGTTCCAGACCGTGGCCGCGCGCCCGGGCTTCCAGCTGCACTGCGCGGCGTCCCTGAACTGACAAAAAAACGCTTTTCGCTTTTGACCATGAACCCGCAGCGCAACTATCGTTACTACGAGTTCGTGATGGCGGCGTTCGTCACGATACTGATCTGCTCCAACCTGATCGGCCCGGCGAAAATCGCGCAGCTCGACCTGCCGCTGCTGGGGGTGGTCACCTTTGGCGCCGGCGTGCTGTTTTTCCCGATCTCGTATGTGTTCGGCGACGTGCTCACCGAAGTCTATGGCTATGCCCGCGCACGGCGGGTGATCTGGGCCGGATTCGCCGGCCTCGGTTTTGCCTCGCTGATGACCACCATCGTTGTAGCACTCCCGCCCGCCCCGTTCTGGTCGCACCAGGGCGCATACGAAATCGCCTTCGGCAACACGCCGCGCATCGTCGCCGCATCCATGTTCGCGTATTTTTGTGGCGAATTCGTCAACTCCTACGTGCTCGCGCGGATGAAACTGGCAACGCAGGGACGCTGGCTGTGGACCCGCACCATCGGCTCGACCATCGCCGGCGAGGCAGTGGACTCGGCGCTGTTTTATCCGCTGGCGTTTTACGGCGCCGGCATCATCCCCGACGACAAACTGCCGCTGATCATGGTGGCGCAATTTCTGACCAAAGTCGGTGTCGAGGTGGCATTCACCCCGCTGACTTACAAAATCGTGAATTTTCTGAAACGGGCGGAGAACGAAGATTATTACGACCGCGGCACGGACTTCAGTCCGTTCGCCCTGAAGTAAACCGGATCGGGGCCGGTTACAGGCCTGAGCGCAGGAAACGCACCAGCGCGTACATGCCGCCGCCAGAGAGCATGCCGAACACCATCAGCTGCATCATATAACTGAACCCGGCACCCGAAATCTCTTCGTCGCGCTCCATCAGGTTTTTGCAGTAATGCAGAAATGGCGAGGGCTGCTTGAACAGCTGCAGGTGGCTGTAGCGCACATCAAAAATGGCTTTGGCAATCAACACGGCCGCCAGCACCGACAGTGCCAGCAGCGGATCCTGTGGTGCGATAAAACCGAGAAACGCGCCCAGCGCGATAACAAAGGACATGATCGAATACGGGAAATACCAAAAAGAAAACAGAAAAATGCAATAGGACTGATGAACTGATTTGCTGGTCGGGGTGGCAGGATTCGAACCTGCGACCTTGGCGTCCCAAACGCCCTGCGCTACCGGACTGCGCCACACCCCGATTCCGCAAGCCGCGCATTTTACCGGAAAAGACGGTGAAGCCGGATCAAAAGACGGTGAAGCCGGATCAAAAGACTGCTTTGCCGTCTCAAAAGACGGTGCCGCCGAATGATGCCTGCAGCTTTCCGCTAAAATCCGATCTTTGCCGCGCTTTTTCCTGCGCTTTTTCCTGGTATGGCCCCGATGAGCAAACCCAACTGGCGTTCTCCCGCGATAGTGCTGTTCTGCGGCGGCATGATCCTGACTGTGGCCCTTGGCGTGCGCCACAACTTCGGCCTCTATCTGCAGCCGATGACCGCCGATCTTGGCATCGGCCGCGAAACCTTCGCCTTTGCCATTGCCATTCAGAACCTGCTCTACGGCATTGCGCAGCCGATCACCGGCCTGATTGCCGACAAATTCGGCACCGCACGTGTACTGATTGGCGGCGCCCTGCTCTACGCGCTGGGTCTTTATCTGATGTCGGTATCCAGCACCGGCCTGGAGCTGACGCTGAGCGCCGGACTGCTGATTGGCGCATCACTCGGCTGCAGCGGCTTCTCCATCGTGTTCGGCGTGATCGGCCGCGCCTTTCCGCCGGAAAAACGCAGCGTCGCGCTGGGCATTGCTGGTGCTGCGGGCTCCTTTGGCCAGTTTGCGATGCTGCCCTACGGCCAGTGGCTGATCAATCAGGTGGGCTGGATGCAGGCACTGGTGATACTCGCTGTCACCGTGCTGCTGATCATTCCGCTGTCGAGCGCAATGGTCGAAGACAAGAGCGCACAGGCTGCCACACTGTTCAAGCAATCCGCCCGTGAAGCATTGCGCGAAGCATTGGCGCACCGCGGTTTCCTGTTGTTATGCACGGCCTACACGGTTTGCGGCTTCCAGCTGCTGTTCATAGCCGTGCATTTTCCAGCGTACCTGGTCGATCAGAAAATGACGCCCGAAACCGGCATGATCGGGCTCGCGCTGATCGGATTTTTCAACATGATCGGCAGCTATATGTGGGGCTGGCTGGGCGGGCGGCACACCAAAAAATATCTGCTGTCACTACTCTACTTCACGCGCTCAGTGGTCATCGCGATATTCATCATGCTGCCGGTAACGCCGCTGTCGGTTTATCTGTTTTCTGCAGCCATCGGCTTCCTCTGGCTGGGGACAGTGCCGCTGACCGGTGGCCTGATTGCGCATGTGTTCGGCGTCAAATACCTGTCAACGCTGACCGGCATTGCGTTCCTGTTTCACCAGATCGGGAGTTTTGCCGGCGTGTGGATCGGCGGCTATGTGTTCGACGCCACCGGTTCCTACATGGTGATGTGGCTGCTGACCATCGGCATGGGCATTCTTGCCGCCCTGCTTAACCTGCCGGTCGATGACCGCCAGATTGATCGGACAGTCCCCAAACCCGCATGAGTTGACTAAGCCGGCACATTTTTCGCCGGCGGCATGAGCAAACTTAGCCGACAAACCGCTAGTCGGCGGCCTCCCCCGGTGCCGGCGAGCCTCCAGCCGGCGTAAGCCTGCTCAGCCGGGCGCAACGATCGCCGCGTCCTTCACCGCTTCGGCAATCAGCCAGTCGCGGAACGCCGCCACCGCGGGCCGCGTTTTCGCATGCGGCTCGCACACCAGGTAATACGCCGACTGCAGCGGCACCCTGAGCGCAAACGGCATCACCAGCCGCCCGGCGGCGAGATCCTCCGCCGCCAGCGCCGGCATTGACGCCACCACCCCGACAGCGTCCATCGCCGCCTCGAATGCCAGCACGGCATGGCTGAAGCGCGCGCCGCGCTTGGCATCAATACCCTTGACCTCGGCGGCCTTCAGCCAGACGTCCCAGAACGATTCGCCGTCATACATCTCACCGGTGTCGTCGTGCAACAGCATGTGATGTTTCAGATCCTCGGGCGTGCGCAGCGGATGGTCGCCGGTCAGCGCCTGCGGACTGCAAATCGGCGTAATCGTCAATGGCAACAACTTGTATACGTCGAGATCCGGGTAATGGCCATGCCCGTAGATAATCGCGACATCCGAATCATCCAGCCAGTTCTCGATGGTGGCGCGCTCCGCGACATCGGCCTTACCGTCAACGCTGGCGCGGCGCATGCGTGCTGATATCCGCACATCGATTTCATGGTGAGCGGCGATGAAACGATGCAGCCGGGGCATCAGCCAGCGCGCTGCAAACGACGGCGCTGCACTGACGGTCAGCATGCCGCCGCTGGTATGCGTGCGCAGCCGGTCAACGGCCTGCGCCAGACAATCAAATCCTTCCCGCAGCTTGGGTAGGCAGGCCCGGGCGGCATCCGTCATTTCCAGGGCCCGGTTGTAGCGGTGGAACAACTGTACGTTCAGGTATTCCTCCAGCGCGCGGATCTGGTGGCTGACCGCAGCGGGGGTCACATTAAGCTCGACTGCCGCTTTTTTCACACTTAAATGGCGGGCTGCGGCTTCAAAAGCCTTTAAGGCGTTCAGGGGTGGCAGGCGCTGGGTCATAATGGTTTTCAGCTTAGCATAACTTAATCGACTCCTGACAAACTATCAGGTGGTGCGACGCAACAAACAACGTGCTTCCGGGTCTATACTTCAGTCCGAACTCATTGAGTTATATAGCAGTGAGGCATTAACGCCGGGACGGCGAACTACTGGAAAGATCAGGATAAATACCATGAACAAAAATTTTGAAATCAAATTTGGCTCAGTCATTTATGACAAAATCAATGCTGTACGCATGAGCCCAATCGAGCGTCAGGTCGCCATTAATGCGATGCAGGATGCCGACGCGATCGTCGATGCCATCTTCTGGTTTACGCGCAAGGTTGAGCAACTGGGCGCCCAGTTGTTCCTGAAGCCCGGCATCAAACTCAACTGATCTGATACGCACCTTCCGATCTTCGCGTATTGCGCGTCCACGGCCAGAGCGCCTCCGCTCTGGTCATTGCGGAACTGCAGCGATACCGCTGAGTAAACGCGGCGGCGGGGTTCCCAAACCCGGCCTGCCGCGTTTTTTTTGAAAAGCCCCCACAAATCCGGCGCGTCGTTCTGCAACGACCATAAACATCTTTTTAAAACAAAGATTTAAGTAACGGCCTGCAATCTCTGTCTCCAGGGTACGACGCATTTAAGCCTGGATATAGCGTTGTTGTTAAAAAAAATGTGTAACTAATTGTTTTTATTTATATTTTTTTCTGGCCCTAATGTTGCTTATGTAATCTGCGTTGCAAACCTTTGATTTTTAATGCGTCCTAGGCCGGGCGTTTCAATTCCAGGAGCTTCCATGATGAATCGAGATACCTTCTTCAAAAAACGCGACGAACCCGCCCCGCGCAACGTCAATGTCACCCCCGCCCTGGGCACACTTGGTCACCCCGCTGAAACCACTGCCCGCCCGGGAAGTCCCCTGCTGACCCCGGCGCGCAACGAAACGTCACTGCCGCAGGAACGCGCCAAAACCGAAGGCAGCACAGGCAGCAAACTGATCGTCGGCCCGGACATCAAACTGAAGGGTGCCGAGATCACCGATTGCGACACCCTGGTGGTCGAAGGCACTGTCGAAGCATCGATGGACAGCCGTGTCGTTCAAATCGCCGAGCATGGCGTGTTCAATGGCACGGTCAGCATCGACATCGCCGAAATCCACGGCCGCTTCGATGGCGAACTGACTGCGCGCGAACAACTGATCATCCACGCCACCGGGCGCGTGTCAGGCAAGATCCGTTACGGCAAGATCAAGATCGAGGAAGGCGCGGAACTCACCGGCGACGTGGCCCGGATCGACCGCTCTGAGGCGCGCCCCCTGCGCTCGACACA